>JAUNJL010000027.1:22671-31508 GCA_030533315.1 Eubacteriales bacterium | reverse complement strand
GCAGGAGGACGTCCCACGCCTGAACCGCTGCCAGCAGACCTCCGTCCCCCTTTAAGATTCCCCTTCAAATAGGTAAGATTCTTCTTGACAAAACACTTTCTCTCAAATTATAATCAGGGGGATAGAAGGGAGTAGCTGCCATTTCTCTTTTTTGATTCTGTTTTTACAGTTTTCAATGAAGAGATGGATTTTCAGGCGTCAGGACGACCGGCTCCAGCGCAAGGCGCCGCCCGGCCCGCAGGAAATTGAAACAGCAAGACTTTTATTACCGTATTTCGTGTGCTCCACGATCATACTGTAATAAAAGTCTTTTTTATTGCCTGTCATGCGCCTGCCATGGCGGATGTTCCCACAACACAAAACACAATCAATAAAGGAGGATTTGTGATGGAATTTTTAATCGAAGGAGTCATGGCCCTCACCTGGCAGCAGCTGGTGATATACGCCGTTGGCATACTCCTCATCTGGCTGGCGATCAAGAAGGACTATGAGCCATCCCTGCTTCTCCCCATGGGCTTCGGGGCCATCCTGGTAAACCTGCCCTTCTCAGGGGTTCTGGACCAGACCCTTCAGGGCGGAATCGAGGCACATGGCATCATTGAATGGCTGTTCAACGTGGGGATCGAAGCCTCTGAGGCCATGCCGATCCTGCTCTTTATCGGTATCGGTGCCATGATTGACTTTGGCCCCCTGCTCTCCAGCCCTTTTATGTTCCTGTTCGGGGCAGGCGCACAGTTCGGGATCTTCGCAGCCATATTGCTGGCCGTGGTTCTGGGCTTTGACCTGAAGGACGCCGCCTCCATTGGCATCATCGGGGCTGCGGACGGCCCCACCTCCATCCTGGTGTCCCAGGTGCTAAATTCCCGGTACATCGGTGCCATCGCAGTGGCGGCCTACTCCTACATGGCCCTGGTCCCCATCGTGCAGCCCTTCGCCATCCGCCTTGTCACCACAAAAAAAGAGCGCCGGATTCATATGGAATACAATCCGGGCTCCGTGTCAAAGTCCATGCGCATCGCCTTTCCCATCGTGGTGACCATGGTGGTTGGCCTGGTGGCTCCCCAGTCCGTCGCCCTGGTAGGCTTCCTTATGTTCGGCAACCTGATCCGGGAGTGCGGCGTCCTTGGCACCATGTCCGACACGGCTCAGAACAACCTGGCAAACCTGATCACCCTGCTCTTGGGGATCACCATCTCCTTCAGCATGAAAGCGGACCGCTTTGTCAGCAAGGATACCATCATGATCATGGTCATAGGACTTTTCGCCTTTGTGATGGATACCATCGGCGGTGTGCTCCTGGCAAAATTCTTAAACCTGTTCCTGAAGAAAAAGATCAACCCCATGGTGGGCGGCGCAGGCATCTCCGCCTTCCCCATGTCCTCCCGGGTCATCCAGAAAATGGCCATGGAGGAAGATCCCACCAACATCATTCTGATGCACGCCGCCGGGGCCAATGTCTCCGGCCAGATCGCCTCCGTGATCGCCGGAGGACTTGTCATCAACCTGGTAACCCGGTTCTTAGTATAGGAGGAATCACACATGAATATGGACAACATCATGGCAGCCCTTGAGATCATGGGAAAGGGTATGGCCGGTATCTTCGTGGCCATCCTGGTGATCATGGCCTGCGTCTGGATCATGGGACGTATGGGCAAAAAATAAAGCTTTTTTGCAGTTTTTCCGCCAGTGCAGCAGGGCGTCAGCCCTTCACCGCACCTGTGGTCAGGCCTTCCACGATCTGATTGCTGAACAGACAATACACGATGATGGTAGGGGCAATGGCGATGATGATGGCCGCAAACATCTGCACGTAGTTGGTGGCGTAGGGCCCCACAAAGTAGGTCAGCGTCACCGGCAGGGTCTTTTTGGCGGGATCAGAAATGAACACCATGGCCAAAAGAAGCTCGTTCCAGTTCCCCACAAAGGTCATCAGGCCGGATACGAAGAATCCGGTACGGCAGAGGGGCAGGGCGATCTTGAAAAAGCACCCGAAGATCCCGCAGCCATCCATCACCGCCGCCTCGAACATTTCTCCTGGCATGGATTTGAAGAATCCAGTCAGGAGAAAAATGGTCATGGGCAGGGAGAAGGTGATGTAGGGGATCATCAGCCCAAGCCTGGAGTTCGTCAGGCCCAGCCCCGCAAACCTGACGAAAAGGGGGATCAAAACACAATGCACCGGCACCATCATGCCTATGAGGAAGAAGGTGTGGGTCGCCTCAGCCAGCTTCCACCGCATCCTGGCAATGGCAAAGGCCGCCATGGCGCCCAAAAACAGGCTGATCAGAAGGGTGACGCCGCAGACCAGAAGAGAATTGAGAAGGGCCGCTCCCAGCCGCCCCAGGCTCCACGCCTCAGAATAATTGTTCCAGTGGAAGGTTTCCGGCAGAGAAAAGGGTGCGCTCATGACACCCGCATTATCCTTCAAAGACACGGACAGCATCCAGAGCAGAGGCGCCACGTAAACAACGGCCAGCAGCACCAGCAGCACATAGATAATCACGGTGACCGGGCTCTTTTTTTTCTTACCTGAGATCGTTACAGCTGTATTTTCCATATGTATACCCTCCTATGCTTCGTAGGTTTCCACCTTGATGACCTTCTTGACCAGCAGCGTCACCACAAGGCACATCACCAGCAACACAACGGAAATGGTACTGGCATATCCGTACTTAAAGTAGTTAAAGCCTTCCGCATAAAGCTCCGTGGCCAGGACCTCCGTCCTGTGATTGGGCCCTCCCTGAGTCATATTGTAGACCAGGTCAAAAAACTTCAGGGAACCAATACAGTTCAGGGAAAGGGAGGTCACCATCATGGGCTTGATCAGGGGAAGGGTGATGTAACGAAAGGCCTTCACCTTGGAGGCGCCATCCACATAGGAGGCCTCGTAAACATCCCGGGAGATCCCGGTGATCTGAGCCATGTAAAGCATCATGTTCTGCCCCACGTACTGCCAGAGGGCCACGAAGGCGATCACCCACATGGGAAGGACGATGAATCCCTTGGAATCCATCAGCCACAAGGGGCCCTCGATCCCCATCTTCGCCAGAAGCTGGTTGATGCCGATCCTGGGGTTAAACAGGAACGCCCACAAAAGCCCCAGCGCCGCCGAGGAGAGAACGGACGGCAGATAATAAATGTTTTTGAAAATATTTCTTCCCTTGGGGATATTTGTGAGAAGCACTGCCAGAAGCAGACCCACGATCTGCTGGCTCACCGCCGAAAAGACCATAAAGAAGATGGAGTTTTTCAGGGCGATCCGAAAGGTGGAGTCATTGGTGAACAGCTTTTTATAGTTGGCAAGACCAAGAAATTTCGGCGGCGTCAAAGCCGCATAGTCGCAAAGTGAATAATAGATCATCTGAAAGATGGGGATGACCAGCACCAGCACAAACAAAAGAAGCGCCGGAGCCACAAAGATCACAATGGCTTTTTTGTCCTTTAATACTTTATCCATAGTCTTCTCCCTTCTGATATGTTTGCCGACAAAGACAGCATCTGTGGACATACCTTTTACACACCCTGTCCGCCTGCCCCGGCGCCAGGAGAGCTGCCGCCGTCTTTTCCGACAAGGCATGTAAAAGGCCGCTGCGGGGACAAAGCCCCTCGCTCCCGGCGTGTCCCGCAGCGGCCTCAAACCGCTTATCTTCTATCGCTTATTTCAGATATTTCCCGCAGCGCTCCAGTCATCCTGGGGCGCTGCAATTCTTTGACCGCCGTTTCCACGCCGGGCTGCCGCACCTTTGATCATCCTTGGCAGCCCCCTCAACAGCGAAACGGTGCTTCTTTATTCAGCCCACACATTCTCCTCATAGAAGCTCTGTACGGTCTGGCACGCCTCCTCCGGCGTCTGGTTCTCCAGGAATACATCCACCATGGCATTGTCGAAGCAGTCACCTGCCTCCACGGATGCCAGAGACTCGTTGTAGAAGCCAAAGGTACCGGTGGCCTTCTCCAGGATCTTCTGGATGTAGCTGAGCTGTGCGGGAGCCTTCTCATAGTCGACCTCAAGATCCTTGATGATCGGGATCTTTCCGCCTACCTCTGCGGTGTACTTCTGAGCGGTCTCATCGGTAAACATTTTCATGAGAGCGATGGCCGCATCCTGATGCTCCGTGGCGGAGCTCATAAGCAGGTTGTCCGTCTTAACGATCATACGGTTCGGATCGTTTGCCCCCTCGATCCCCGGGAACTGGAACACGCCGCATTTTGACTCAAAGTCAGGATTATTTCCGTTGATCTGTGCGATCGCCCAGGAGCCCTGCACCAGCATGGCCGCCTCTCCGTTGTAGAAATTGGCCGTCGCCTGGTCGTTGGAATCGCCGGCTGCGGTGGGCTGGAAGAACTTGGAGAGCTCCAGAAGCTTATTGGCTGCCTCCACGCAGTTCTCGTCCGTCCAGTTTGCGGTGTGGTCTGCAATGGCAGCCAGGTCAACGCCCTGGCGGTCCATCATATACCCAGCGATCATGGACAGGCACCACGCCGTACCTGCGGAGCAGGAAATGGGGGTGTATCCGGCATCCTGAAGCTTCTGGCATACCTCCAGCAGCTCGTCATAGGTGGCGGGAGTCTCCACGCCCACCTCCTCGAACATCTCCGTGTTGTAATATACGCAGGCTGCGGCAAAGTTCGTAGGCACTGCATAAATGTGGCCGTCATAGGTCATTCTCTCAAAGATCCCCTCGGTGAAGCTGTCATACCACTCCGTCTCCTGGTTCTCCAGGATATCCGTCAGGTCTGCCGCCTTCCCGGCGTTCACGTACACATCCATATTGGGTCCCGGGTTGCAGATATAAACATCCGGCGTCTGACCTGCGGCGATGAGAGCGTTCAGCTTGCCGTCATACTCCTCCAGGTTGGTGGTGATGGGGGTCACGTGATATTTCCCCTCGTACTCGGTATTGAAGCGGTCGATCACCTCCTTGTAGCCCTTGGAGATCAGATCCTCCGTCGCATCCAGATCGTCCCAAAACATCCAGGTGATCTCCTCCACATCGTCAGCCATAACGGTGACCGGAGCCATGGCTCCTCCTATCATGCTAGCTGCCATGACAAGGGATAATGCTGCTGATAAACGTTTTCTGCTCATGTTCGTCCTCCTTTTTTCACTCTTTTTGGAAACGTGTGCATTCGTTTTCTGATATATCCACTTTATCAAATCCCCTGCAAAAAATCATCCTAATTATTGCTTATTCGCTATCAATTATTGCGATTCTATTTTTTCTCTTTTCGTCATTTTGTTTAATTATTACAATTATGATTGTATTATTTGTGCATAATTATTTTATTTTCTTTTTTAACACCCCTCTATTTTCGTCGAATACCTCTTTCCCTCAAAAAAAATCGAATTTCTATTTGACTTTTGAAAGCAATTATTTTATCCTTATTTTAAACGTGAAAACGCCAGACAGAGGCCATGAAGGCTTTTGCCTCGGCGGCGGCCCACTAAAACGAGAGGAAGGACAGGACATGATCGAAAATCTGAACGGGATCCACGAAACCGTCAATTACAAAGACAACACCAATATTCGTTTGTACGACAACAAGGAATTTGAGGAGTATCCCAATCACTGGCATACCGCCATCGAGATCATCATGCCCACGGAGAATCCCTATCAGGTGGACTACGAATCCTTTTCCCACACCCTCAAGGAGCAGGAGCTGATCTTCCTTTGCCCCGGCGTGCTCCACCATATGCCGGCCATACACGGAAAGAGGTACATCTTCCAGGCGGAGCTCTCCAATCTCTCCTCTGTCAGGGAGCTGGATTCTGTCCTGTCCCTTCTCTCCCCGGCCCTGGTCATCACGCCGGATACATGCCCGGACATTTACGGGGAGCTCCACCGGCATATGCTGGAGATCGTGGAGGAATATCATAGCTCCTCCCTTCTTTACGAGGCTACCATCTACGCCCGGCTCCTGGAGATGCTCACCATCATCGGGCGGAGCGGGCGCAGTCTTCACGCCCCCTTCTCCACCAGCTACACCAAACAGAGGGAGTACATGGACAAATTCATGAGCATTTGCGATTTCATCAGCGAGCACTGCACGGAGAGCCTGACTCTGGACATGGTCGCAGATCTCTGCGGCTTCAGCAAATACCATTTTACCCGGCTTTTTAAGCAGTTCACCAATGTCTCCTTCTACAAATTCCTCAACCAAAAGCGGATCGCCAAGGCCCAGGAGCTGCTGGTCGATCCTTCCATCAGTATCACGGACGTGTCCTTTTCCTGCGGTTTTTCCAGCCTCTCCGCCTTTATACGGATGTTTAAGATCATCAAGGGCTGTACTCCCTCGGAATTTCGCGACATGTACACTCCCCGCAGCTCCGGCGCCCACACAGAGCACACAGAGGAGACCGGCTAACCTTCCCTCTCCGTCTCCCCGCCTTTTCGGCAGAAATACAACGCTCAGATCAATCACTAGGAGGTATGATTATGGCATCCATACACCTTTCCATTCTCTACCAGGACCACATGCTTCTTCAAAGGGAAAAGCCCCTGACGATCTGCGGGAGGGCGGACGCCCCCCTAAGGCAGATCACCGTCGTTCTTGGCGATGTTTCCGCCAGCGCCCCGGTGCAGAACGGCGCCTTTTCCTGCGTCCTTCCGCCCCAGCCCGCCGGGGAGGAACTGACCCTCTCCTTCTACGGCGACGGCGGCAAGACTCCCCTGGCCGTCTTTTCCCACGTGTCCCTGGGAGACATCTGGATGGCCTGCGGCCAGTCCAATATGGAATTTTTCCTCCGGTACGACGCCCACTGGAACGACACCCGGGTGATCCCGAGAAATCCCGGCATCCATATGTTCAACGTCCCCCGCATCGCCTACCAGGGCCAAAAACGGGTGCAGCCGGAATGCGGCCGCTGGTTCTTGGAGGGAGACCCTGCCTGGCCCCTGTTCTCCGCCCCCGGATACTCCTTTGCTCGCAGTCTCCAGCCCTTCCTGAAGGCGCCCGTGGGAATCATCGGGTGCAACTGGGGCGGTACCCCCGCCAGCTCCTGGATGGAAGAGGAAAGCCTGAGTAAGCCTCCTCTCGACATCTTCCTAAAGGAATACCAGGAGGCCGCATCCGCCCTGCCCTACGAGGAGCTGAAGCGCCAAAGCCAGGAGGGCTGGGCCTTCGAGGACTCCTACCGCCACCAGCTGGAGTGGCGCGCCATGATGTACGGACTCACCTGGGAGGAGCAGCTAGAGTGGCAGAGGGAGCACTCCAAGGACCCCGTCCTTCCCATGGGGCCCTGGCACCAGTGGCGGCCCTGCGGCCTTTACCACACCATGCTAAAGCAGCTGGCCGGCTTTTCCATCAAGGGGATCCTGTGGTATCAGGGGGAATCCGACTCCGGCCATGCGGACATCTACGACCAGACGCTCACCGCCCTGATCCGCAGTTTCCGCACTCTCTTCCAGGATCCCCAGCTTCCCTTCCTCATGGTACAGCTCGCCCCCTTCGGGAAATGGCTGGACTGCACGGGGGAGAATTACACCCTGATCCGCCAGATGCAGGAGAAGGTTTCCAGGGCGGTTCCCGGCTGTCACATGGTCTCCATCATGGATCTGGGGAGCTACGAGGACATCCACCCCAAGCATAAGATGGAGATCGGGCGGCGCCTTGCCCTCATGGCCAGGGGAGAGGTCTACCATGAGAAGGTCCTTTGCCACTCCCCGGAGCTTTTCTTTTGCAGCCGGAAGGGAAATACCATCACCCTCACCTTCCGCCACGCCAGGGGCGGTCTTTTCGGGGATCCCAGCCGCAGGGAGGCCTTTCGGATTTCTCCGGTACCCCTTGTGTATCCCTTTTCGGAGGAAACTCCTCTCATCCCTATCAAAAGCATGACCATCCATGAGGACCGCCTTTTCCTCACCCTTGAGAATGCTCCAAGGAGTCCCCTGTACCTCTCCTTCGCCCAGGAGGATTACTGCGAGGTACATCTTTGGAACAAGGCCGGGCTCCCCATCCGTCCCTTCTCCTGCCAGGTGCCCTTATGAGTGCGTATCGCCTGATGGCCGTGGACATGGACGGCACCCTGCTAAACGATCAAAAGGAGATCACCCCCGGGAATCTGGCGGCCATCAGGGCCGCCCGCCAGAAGGGGCTCCTCTTTACCCTGTGTACCGGACGCTCCCTGAAAAGTATCCAGCCCTACGCACGGCAGCTGGAGCTGACTGAGCCTATCATCCTTTACAACGGCGCCATGCTCTGCCGTCCAGGCTCAGACCAGGTTTTGTACCATCAGCCCCTCTCCTTCTGCGATGCCCTGGAAATCCTCCGCCTGGGAGAGAAATACGGGACCACCCTTTGCATCTGGTCCAACAACCAGCTCTACGGAAACGCCTTTAATCAGCGCCTCCTTCGATACAAGACACTCTCCGGCGTGGAGCCTCTTTTGATGACCGATCCTCACCTCCTTGCGCAGCAGGGCATCACCAAAATCCTGTGGTACGATGACAAAGAAAAGCTCCGAAGGATCCAGGAGGACCTGGACGGCTTCCCCTTCTCCTCCGTCACCTTCTGCACCTCCTCCCCAGAATACCTGGAATTTTTTAACAGCCGCACCTCCAAGGGAGCGGCCATGAGACGTCTGGGAGAGCTGTATCACATCTCTCCCCAGGAGATGATCGCCGTGGGGGACGGCTTCAACGACCTGTCCATGCTCACCCAGGCAGGCCTTGGCATCGCCATGAAAAACGCCCAGGAGGGAGTGAAGGCTGCGGCAAAGGCCGTGACCAGCCGCACCAACAACGAGGACGGGATCGCCGAGATCCTAAAAAAACTGATCCTTTAACGAAAGGACCGGCCCGTCCCCCATGGCCGCCTTAGGGCGCAAAGCTTTTTGC
>JAUNJL010000027.1:0-22571 GCA_030533315.1 Eubacteriales bacterium | reverse complement strand
TTTTTGCCGGTTCCGCTTAGAACAGTTCCTTCATCGCAGGATACAGCCTGCGGAACTTCTGATATTTTTCCTCATATTTCGCCACCAGCTCCGGGTCTGGCTCCACGGTGTCCACCACCTTGGCCAGCTTCCTGCCGATGGTCTCCACATCTGGATAGGCGCCGCAGCCCACGGCCGCCAGCATGGCGCCGCCCAGGGACGGACCTTCCTCCACCTCCAGAACGTCCACCTTCAGATTCATGATGTTGGCGATCATCTTTTTCCAGAGAGGACTCTTCGCCCCGCCGCCGCAGATCTTGGTGCGGTCGATCTGAATACCCAGGCTTCTGGCCACCTCCAGGGAGTCCCGAAGACCAAAGGCAACGCCCTCCAGCACCGCCTGCGTCATATCCGCCCTGGTGCTGTCCATGGACATGCCGAAAAATACGCCTCTCGCATCCGGATCGTTGTGAGGAGAGCGCTCTCCCATCAGGTACGGAAGGAAGAAGACATTGTTCTCCCCCAGCCTCGTGATCGGCGCCTGCTCTGCGCCGAAGTCCTTCGTGCCAAGGATCTCCTCCGCCCACCACTTGTTGCAGGAGGCGGCGCTCAGCATACATCCCATGAGATGATAGCTCCCATCCGCATGGCAGAAGGAATGCAGGGCATTGTTTTCATCCACGCCGAAATTCTTGCTGGAGATAAACACGGTGCCCGAGGTACCAAGGGAGATGTTGCACTGGCCATCACCCACGGTTCCGGTGCCTACGGCCGCCGCCGCATTGTCCCCGGCTCCTGCGATCACCTTCACCTCCGGTGAGAAGCCCAGCTCTGCAGCGACCTCCGGCTTCAAGGTGCCCACCACCTCCCAGCTCTCATAAAGCTTCGGCAGCTGTTCCTCTGTGACGCCGCAGATCTCCATCATTTCCTTGGACCAGCAGCGGCTCTTCACATTCAGGAGCAGCATACCCGACGCATCGGACACGTCCGTGCAGAAGGAACCGGAGAGGCGGTATGCCAGATAGTCCTTCGGCAGCATGATCTTCTTGATCCGGGCAAACTTCTCCGGCTCATTCTTTTTCATCCAGAGGATCTTCGGGGCGGTAAACCCTGCAAAGGCAATGTTGGCCGTATACTGAGACAGCTTATCCTTGCCGATGACCTCGTTCAGGTAATCGGTCTCCTCCCCGGTACGCCCGTCGTTCCACAAAATGGCGGGACGGATCACCTGATCCTGATCGTCCAGGGTCACCAGGCCGTGCATCTGACCGCCAAAGCTGATGCCCCCGATCTGGCTCTTGTCGATGCCCTCCGTCAGCTCCTTCATCCCTTCCATGCTCTTCTCATACCAGTCATAGGGATCCTGCTGGGACCAGCCAGGATGGGGAAAATACAAAGGGTACTCCTTCGACACGATGTTGCAGATTTTGCCGGACTCCTCCATCAGAAGGAGCTTGACGGCAGAGGTTCCAAGATCAATACCTATGTAATACATGTCGTCCTCCTGATATCAGCCCCAGGGATTCTCAGTGGGATATCTCACGCCGGCCGGCTGGTTGTAGCCGATCTCCTCCACGGGAACCCCAATGTACTTAAATACCTCGAAAAGCTCCTTTCCAAAGTGTCCAAAGGCAACTGCGCCGTGATGCGGGTAATTTTTCTCAATCAGCACATGACGGTAGAAGCGTCCCATCTCCGGAATGGCAAAAACGCCGATGGAGCCGAAGGAACGGGTGGCAACCGGCAGCACCTCACCCTGAGCGATATAAGCCCGAAGGATGTTGTCTGCGGTACTCTGGATGCGGAAGAAGGTGATGTCGCCAGGCACGATGTCCCCCTCAAGGGTACCCTGGGTAACCTCCTCGGGAAGGCTTCTCGCCATGATCATCTGATATTTCATCGCACAGGAGGTCAGCTTTCCGGAAGCGGTATTGCCGCAGTGGAAGCCCATGAAGGTATCCTTCTGCGTATAGTCGTATTTGCCCTTGATATCGCTGTCGTACATATCGTTGGGCACGGAGTTGTTGATGTCAAGGAGGGTCACGGTATCACCGCTAACAACGGTTCCGATAAACTCGCTCAGGGTGCCGTAGATATCCACCTCGCAGGATACCGGGATACCCTGTGCGGCAAGACGTCCGTTCACATAGCAGGGCACGAAACCAAACTGCGTCTGGAAGGCCGGCCAGCACTTGCTGGTAAGGGTCACATATTTGCGGTAGCCCCTGTGTGCCTCCACCCAATCCTTCAGGGTCAGCTCGTACTGCGCAAGCTTGGGCAGGATCTCCGGCTTCTGATTGCCGTCGCCCAGCTCCTTCGCCATCTCCTCCACAAGGGCAGGGATCCTCTCGTCGCCAGCGTGCTTGTTGAAGGCTTCAAACAGGTCAAGCTCAGAGTTCTCCTCGATCTCCACGCCCAGGTTGTAAAGCTGCTTGATGGGCGCATTGCAGGCCAGGAAGTTTAAGGGACGGGGACCAAAGCTGATGATCTTCAGGTTGCTAAGGCCCTCCACGGCTCTTGCGATCGGCAGGAACTCATGGATCATATCCGCACACTCCTCTGCGTTTCCAACCGGATATTCAGGAATGTAGGCCTTGATGTTGCGCAGCTTCAGGTTGTAGCTGGCGTTCAGCATACCGCAGTAAGCGTCGCCTCTGCCCTGTACCAGATCGTCTCCCGATTCCTCGGCTGCCGCGATGAACATCTTCGGCCCCTCAAAATGCTTTGCAAGGAGGGTCTCTGCGATCTCCGGCCCAAAGTTTCCAAGGTATACGCAAAGGGCGTTGCACCCGGCCGCCTTGATGTCCTCCAGGGCCTGCACCATGTGGATCTCGCTCTCCACGATGCAGATCGGACATTCGTAGATCTCGCTTGCGTCATACTTCTTTGCATAAGCCTCCACCAGGGCCTTTCTCCTGTTTACGGAAAGGCTCTCCGGAAAGCAGTCCCGGCTTACCGCCACGATACCTAATTTTACCTTTGGCATATTGTCCATGATCATTTCTCCTTTTCTTTTTACTTGATGTTTATGGTGGATATGAACCGCCGCCCAGTCCCCTTACATGGGTGTTCATATGAACCTCGGCCAGACCGCCGCCACATCCTCTTATGACCGTCCGAAAGCTTTCCCTCAGCCGATCCTTTTATTCTCACCCTTCAGCCCGCAGAAGGCTCCCGGTATCCCCGCTTCCTCGTGGGCAATCAGCCACTTGTTCTTTGCGGTCATCAGGCCGTCCTCCCCTGTCCTTCCCATGGGGAAGGTGATGTCCGTGTTGGTTCCCCGGGGAAGCACCACCACACACTGGAACCCGCTCTCGTTCACATGACAGGGCGCATAGTGCAGGGTCGTGGCGTAAACCTCGATACCGGTGCCTGCCGGAACAAGAAACGCCTCGATCTTATCCGTCTCATAGGTATGATCCGCCTGGATGTCCTGCTGGCTCCCAAGAAGAAGCACCAGATCCGTGACCGCCACGTTGATCTCGGAGTTTCGGTGATATTCCACCGCATTCAGCTTTTTGTTGTGTCCGTTGCAGTAGCCGATCTGGATCGGAAGGCCCCCAAAGCCTCTGTTCTGCAGATCCTTCGCCACCTCCAGGGACTCCATCTCCTCCGCAGAAGGAACATAGATCACGTCCTCCGGCACAGGCGTATGCTTCATCTCTTTCAAGAGGCCGCCAAAATCATAGCCCTCCAGGATCTTTCCGTATTTACGGAAGGAAGGGTCTGCCACATTTTGAATCTTCACCCCATTTACCTCCTTTCGGAAAATGTCCGCTGCCGGGGTCTCTGCCCCAAACGCTGAGAAAAGCATACCACAAACGGGTATGCTTTTCGCCGGATTTCTTGTCTTTACAATAGCACTTTTTTGACTTTTTTCAAAAATCAGATACGCTTCCCCATCCATGGAAGGAGAATGCGTCCATCACGGCTCCCTTCTTTTTTTCTTCCGCACACTGCCCGGCAGAACCCCGTATCTCCTCTGAAATTCCTTGGAAAAGGCCCTGCTGCTGGCAAAGCCATTGTCCAGGGCAATGCGGCTGATGGTGTGATCCGTGTTCATCAGCTCCCGGTAGGCATAGGTCATGCGAATGTCCTGCAGATAAGACTTAAAATTGACTTTTGCATATTTTTTGAACATTCGCGACAAATAAGCCTGGTCATACCCGAAGAGGGCCGCCATGTCCCCCAGCTTCAGGTCCTCGGAATAATGCTCCCGCATGTAGGTGGTGATCTTTGACAGTGCCTCCAAACGGCGGCTGTCCTTGATCTCCTGCTGCTCCGCCTCCGATTCCCGATAATCCCGCACCATCAGAAACAGGATGTTGTAATACAGGGCCATGGTACGGAACTCGAAGCCCTCCTGCCCGCTTTGGTACACCTGATAAAGCTCCTGGATGAAAAAAGCCAGCTTTCGGTTGTCCGGTATTTTTGCCGTCACATCCCGTCCCAGACGGGCGGCGCTTTGGAAGCGGATAAACCGCTGAGCCGTAAAGTGCCTCTCAAACTGCTTCAGCGGGATCTGAAGCACAACGGTCTTGTTCTTTTTGGGGGCGTGGATGGAATGGATCTCGTTGGAGTTGATGATGATCAGCTCCCCCGCCTCCAGAGGGTATTCTTCCTCATTCAAATAGAAGGACAGCTCCCCCTCCAGCACCGAAAAGATCTCGATGGACGTATGCCAGTGCTTCTCCCGCACATAATTCCCCTTTCCCCCTTCAAACAGAAACAGCTTGAAGGGCAGTCCCTCATTGGGAATGATCAGCTCATGCTGAAACTCCATAATCCTGCCTCCTCTCCCGCCTCCCGGGGCAAACGCTTTTCTTCCAGCCGCTTTCTCTGGAAAAATCATAACACGATTCTCAGGGAACCGCAATTCCCCCGTCAAAGAAAGGCGCCCCAAGGGTCATGCCCAAAACGCCCTGGCCTGATCGGGATAATTGGTGATCACCGCATCGGTCCCCGCTCCCTTTAAGAGAGCAAACTCCTGGGAGGTGTTGGCCGTCCAGACATGAAGTTCAAGCCCCTCCTGACGCACCTGTTCCACAAAGCCTGGATACCAGAGATGATAAACCGACGGATGGATGGCGTCCGCCCCCAGCCTCCTGGCGTAGGCCGGCGCATCCACGATCCCATCGCAGAGAAGAAGGCCGATGCGGGCCTCCGGCTCCATCTCCCTCATTTTTCTCACACTGTAATGATTGAAGGTGGAATAGATGACCCGCTCCTCCATCCCCAGCTCCTTGACAAGGGCAAAAACCCTTTCCTCCAGATTCTGGTAGAGAAAAATACTGTTTTTCAGCTCAATGTTCACCGTCATGTCCGTGCCCCTCATCAGATCCAGCACTTCAAAAAGAGTGGGGATCCGGCAGATCCCTGCCCCATCCCTGTCCGGTGCCACCCTCATGGACTTCAGCTGCTCCTTTGTAAAATCCTTCAGAAAGCCCTTCTGATCCGTCACCCGGTCCACCGTCTCATCATGGAGGATCATCAGCTCCCCGTCCTTTGACATCTGTACATCCAGCTCGATCCCGTCCGCATTCTGACGGATTGCCAGCTCAAAGGCCTCCATGGTATTTTCCGGCATATAGCCGCTGGCCCCCCTATGGGCCCATATCTTCGTATTGTTCATCGTTTCCTCCTGCACAAGAAAGGGACTGCACCTACAGTCCCTCTCCGTCTATCCTCTCGGATCACTTTTTTCAACCGCCGGCCTTAAAAAATCCGGCAAAGAGCTGCCCTGCTGCAATCGAACACGGTACTTCCCGGCCAAACAGCAATCCAGCCAGCTGAACCGCTGTTATCATCATACATTACTCGTTGAGAAGATTGTAATCCTCGATTGACGCATTCATGTCAGAAGCCATTTTCTCCACTGCTTCCTCCGGTGTCTGCTTTCCGTTCAGCATATTTTCCACCTCGGTCTCCACGATGGCCCGGGCCTCCGGGAACACGCTGAGCAGAGCGCCTGCGTACTCCGGTGCGGAATCATGAAGCTGATCGATGGCGGTCTGGAACTGCGGATACTCCTCCATGTTCTCCTTGAAAAGATCCTGGTCGTGTGCCTGGGTGGTCACAGGGAAGTAACCGGTCTGCACGTTCCAGTATGCCTGGCTCTCAGCGGAAACCAAATACTTGATAAACTCCCAGGTGGCTGCCTTCTTGGCTTCATCGCCGTTCTCCAGCATCCAGAGAGATGCGCCGCCGATGGAAACACCGCCCTTGTCATCTGCCGTAACGCTGGGGAAGTATGCAGTTCCAACCTCGAAAGCTCCGTTTACGTCCTGAAGAATCTGCTTCAGGGAAGCCGTGGAGCCAAGCGTCATGGCTGACTTTCCGGCAGAGAAGTCTGCAAGCCCGGAGTCGCCGCCCCGTCCCACGTTGGGTGCGTAGCCTGCGTCGTAAAGCGCCTTCCACTCGTTCAAAATTTTCAGTGCGCCGCCGTTCTCATCAAAGTCAACCTTTGTGGCAGCAGCCTCACGTCCATTGCCGTTGTCCACATAGTGCAGACCCTGCTTGCACATAAACTGCTCGAAGAACCATCCGTAAATACCAAGGGAGATCGCCATACCGGCTCCGCCTTCCTCTACCAGCTTGTCTCCGATCTCTGCGATCCCCGTCAGGCTGGTGGGAACCTCGGTGATCCCGGCCTTGTCAAACATGTCCTTGTTATAGTACAGGATCGGGGTAGAGGAGTTGAAAGGCATGGAATACAAAGCGTCGTCCACGGTATAATATGCCGTGATATTGGACTCCAGAGAAGAAATGTCATAGTCCTCCCCGTCGATCATGTCCTGCATGGGAACGACCCAGCCGGAGTCGATCATGAAACGGGTTCCGATATCATAGATCTGCACAAGATCAGCGCCCATATTTCCCAGCTGTGCGCTTTTCAGCTTGTTGATGGAGTCGTCATAAGAGCCCTGATACTGGGAATCGACCGTGATGCCAAACTCATTTTCCTCGTTGAACTGGTTCACCAGATAATCCAGGGCCTCCCCGTTGACACCGCCCATGGCGTGCCAGAAGGTAATGGTGGTCCCTTCCGGGATCTCTGCCGCATAAACCGATGCGGGCATGGACGTCCCCAGGACCGCTGCTGCCAACAACATTGCTAACTTACGCTTTTTCATACTTTTTTACCTCGTCTCTCTTTCTTAGATGATATGATACATTTATAGCTAAAGCGGCTTCCCGCTCCACTATCCCACGATTTTCCGAAACCTCTGTCCCGTTTTTTGTACATCAACCCTTGACTGCACCGGAGAACATTCCCCGGATCAGCTGCTTTTGCCCAACGATGAAGATGGAGATGGAAGGAAGGATGATCATGACAACCCCGGCGATCATCAGGGTGATCGACTGGGAATCCACGCTGTCCAGCATTCCAATACCGATCTGCACGGTACGCATCTTGTCCGATCCCGTCACCAGCAGGGGCCACATGTACATGTTCCAGGCATTGATGAAGGTGTACACCGCCATCGCTCCCATAGCCGATTTCGTAAGAGGCATCAGGATCTTCCATATGAACCGGAGGTTGGAGCAGCCATCGATCTTTGCGGACTCATACAGGGAAATGGGGAAACTCAGATAAAACTGGCGGAAAAGGAAAATCCCCATGGCGGAGGTCAGGTAGGGCACGATCAGCACCTTATAGCTGTCCAGCCATCCCCAGCTGCTGACAGTCAGATAATTGGAAATGATGGTGGCCTCACCGGGGATCATCATGGTAGCCATCACCAGCATGAACAGCAGGTTCTTCCCCTTGTATTCCAAAAAGGAAAAGGAAAAGGCGCACAGGGAGCAGGAAACGATCTGTCCCAGGGTGATCAGTCCCGACACAAGGAAGGAATTTAACACAAACCGCACCAAGGGAACCTTGCGGAAGGCCTGAATGAAATTCTCCAGGGTGGGCGTCTTCGGCAGAATGTTCAGCTCCAGGGTAAACAGCTCCCCGGAGGGCATGAAGGCAATGCTGACCGCATACAAAAGAGGCAGGAGCACCACCAGGGCCACCAGGATATTCACGGCCACGTGAATCGCCGTCGTGGTGATCGTCTTATATCTTTGCCTGGCCATCATCTTCGCCTTCGCATCCAGAAATTTCTGGCGTTCCAGTTCCATGGCCGCATTTTTTTCTTTTTCAGCAGAAGCGCTCATCAGAGACATCAGTACTTCACTCCTTTTTTCTCAATCTTAAACATCACCAGTGTCAGCACCAGGATGATGAGGAACAGCACCACGGATTCTGCCGCCGCCGTACCAAACCGGTAGTTGAAGAAGGCGTCTCGGTAAATGGAGTACACGATCAGATTCGTAGACTCTCCGGGGCCGCCCTGTGTCAGGATTTTCACCTGTCCAAAGGACTGGAAGGCCTGGATGATGTTTACCACCAGCGTATAAAACATCATGGGTGCAAGGCCTGGAAGGGTAAGGCGGAAAAACTTCTGTACCGCATTTGCTCCGTCCACGTCCGCCCTCTCATAGATGACCTCGTCTATGTTGGCAAGGCCGGCGGAGAAATACAGAAAATTGATCCCGCTGTTCAGCCATGCGGTAAGAACCGCCACGCAGATGAGGGCGTATTTGGGATCACTCACCCAGTTGATATCCAGCTTCAGCATCTTGTTCACGATCCCCACGGAGGGATGGAGCATGATCTTGAAGATCATGGCGGCGGAGCTGGAGGCTATGGCCATGGGAAGGGCATAGGCGGTGCTGAATGCCCGGATCCCCGGGAAGGTCCTGTTGCACAGAACCGCCGTCAGAAGCCCAAGTCCCATGCTTCCCAGCACCACGATCACCACAAACACCAGGGTCACCAAAAGGCTGTTCCAGAAGGAGGAGGACGCCAGCAGGTCCTGATAATTTCCAAAGCCCACAAAAAGCTTTGCCTGCCCCATCTTGTTGGTCTTGTAAAGGCTCAGGTACAGAGTCTTAAAAAAGGGATAAAACAGAAATATCCCAAATATCAGGAAGCTGGGAAGAAGATACCCGTAGGCTCCCATATTTTTCAGCTTTTTCATCTCATCTTTCCTTTCTCTCTATGAAACCGAAGGCTCACGCCGTCTCGTTCTCCTGATGGAGCCCACCTTGGGACAGAAGGATGTTTTCCCCGGTCTCCGCATCAAACACACAGGCACATCCCAGATCCATCCAAAGATTCGCCACATCGCCCTTTTTGATCGCACTATTTCCGCTGACCCGTGCACAGCAGTCCTGTCCCTCCGCCTGGAAATGAAGGATATTCTCCGCACCAAGAAGCTCTCTTGCGGTGATCATCACCTGCATCCTCCACTCCTTCTTTTCATCCCCAGGACCGGGCTCCTCCAAAAACTGCTCCGGACGGATGCCCAGCTCCACCTCTCTTCCGTAATACCCCTTCTTCCTCAGAATCTTCCACATATATTCCGGCAGGCGGAGGTACTGCTCCTTCATACACAGACTGGCTTCCCCGTGGCGCTCAAGCACGATCCCCTTGAAGAAATTCATGGCGGGGGATCCAATGAAGCCGGCGACGAACCGATTGACCGGATAGTCGTAAAGCTGCTGAGGGGTATCGGCCTGCTGGATCACGCCCTGATTCATCACCACGATCCGGTCTCCCAGGGTCATGGCCTCCGTCTGGTCATGAGTCACATAGATGATGGTGTTTCCCAGCTGCTTATGGATGTTCGCCAGCTCCACCCGCATCTGGGTCCGCAGCTTGGCGTCCAGGTTCGACAAAGGCTCATCCATAAGGAGCACCTTTGGCTCCCGGATGATGGCGTTTCCAATGGCCACCCTCTGCCTCTGGCCGCCGGAAAGATCCTTGGGTCTTCTCTTCAGCAGCTGGGACAGCCCCAGAAGCTCCGCCACCTCTTTCACCCTGCGGTCGATCTCCTTTTTGGGAACGTGCCTCACCTGAAGGGAAAAGGCAATGTTGTCATATACCGTCATCTGGGGATACATGGCGTAGCTCTGAAATACCATGGAGAGATCCCTCTCCTTCGGCGGCAGGTAATTGACCAGCCTTTCCCCGATCCAAAGCTCCCCGTCCGTGATGGACTCCAAACCTGCGATCATCCGCAGGGTGGTGGATTTTCCGCAGCCGGAAGGCCCCACAAAAACCACCAGCTCACCGTCCCCGACCTCCAGGTTAAAATCCTTCACCGCCTGAAAACCGTTTTCGTAGCTTTTACAGATATTTCTCAAAACAATCTCTGACATTCTTCTTTCCTTTCCTGCTCCTTGGGGGAATACACCCTTCCAGGTGCAGGCTTTCCGATGTAAACGGGCGCTCTTTTCTTCCCTCGTTCTCTCACTCATACAGCGCTTGCGCTCTGCCGCATACGCCCCACACATCCAGTACAGGACAAAAAAGCGGCACTGCACCCCGGCAGTGCGGCGGTCGGATCACCCGGCAAATGTATGCGGTAAAGATTCACTGTACTAGGCATTATATCCACAAGGCTTCTGCCCTGCTATCATACGAGGGTCAAAATTTTGTTAATTTCCCGTAAATCCCAAAACAAAAAATCCCGGCAGAGCCTCTTTTTCAAAGACTTTTCTGCCGGGACGATGGATCATCCTGCTTTTTCTTGACATTCTATTTTACACACATTTAACATAGGCCGGTTTCTGCGGTCACAGATATTTCCAGATCGTCCTGGCCACGCCGTCCGCCCCATTGGAGGGAGCCACCTCCCAGGCCGCCTGACGGCAGGCCTCCTGGGCGTTTTCCACGGCAACGCCATAGCTTACGGCCGCCAGCATGGGAATGTCGTTGTCCGCATCCCCAAAGGCCATCGCCTGGTCCGCTGAAACCTCCAGCTTTCCCAGAAGCCAGGAAAGAGCGTTCCCCTTTCCCGTTCTCACATGGGAGATCTCCAGGCGGTGCGCCATGGAGGAGGTGACGTAGATATGAGGAACCTCCCTTTCGATCTGCTGGTGGAAGGCCTCCAGCTCCTCATTCTGACAGCAGATAAAGTCCAGGCTGTCCAGCCTGTGCAGGTTCTCCCGGGCAAAGGCCTCAATGTCCGCCACCGGCCTCCTCGTCCGCTTGACGTAACCAACTCCAAAAGCCGTAGCGCCGTAGGCAGCGGGGTCCCTTACATAGGACTCATGGGCGTAGGGAACTCCCTCCACGAAAACCTCCAGAGCCGTGTTCCCCGGTCTTTTCATGGAAAGCAGAAGATCCGCACTTTCCCGCTCCAGCACACACTCCCACACGCGCCGCCCTGCTTTGCCGTCCCAGGAATAAATGGCGGCGCCGTTGGAGGTGATGACGTACTCCACCCCCGGAAGCTCCAGTACCTCCTTCGGGACAGCAGAGAACGAACGTCCCGTAGCCGGAACAAAAAAGACTCCCTTCTCCACCGCCATCCCAATCGCCTTCCGGGTGTTTTCTGTAATTTTTTTATCATCGGTAAGCAGCGTACCATCCAGGTCGCTGGCAATCAATCGAATCTTCATTTCAACTCCACCGTCATCCCATTTTCAAAGGGAAGCTTCCACTCTTTTCCCCTGCAGCGGATCTCCAGGTGCTCGTAGGGCCTCTCCTGCCTGCTGTGGATCAGACGGATCCCCAGGCTGTCCCCCTCCAGGGTGATGCGGTACAGATTGTACGCCCCCTGCCGGTAAGCGAAGTCCTCCCCGTTGTCCTGATAATGCAGATACTGGCAGTCTCCCGGATAAACCTCCAGGATCAGGGTACCGTCCAAGCCCTCCCTGGTGGTCAGGCCCGCATGGTATTTGGGAAGGATGCTGCCCGCCTTTACATAGAGCGGGCATTCCTCCAAAGAGGCAGAACGGATCACGTACTGTTTCCCAGAAAGAAGCTCTCCTGTCCAATAATCGTACCACTGACCCTCCGGCAGGTACACCAGTTTCCTGACAGCCCCCTGCTCCACCACTGGCGCCACCAGAAGATTTTCACCTATCATAAACTCTCCGTTCAGGCTGCGGGTCTCTGGATCCTCCTCATAGTTCAGGACCACGGGCCGCATCACAGGAAGCCCCAGCAGCTCCTGTTCCCGGAAAAGGTCATAGTAATAAGGGAGAAGGGCATAGCGCAGTCCCAGATATTTCCGGTAGATCGCAGTGGTTTCCTCATCGAAGGTCCATGGCTCCTGCTCCCTCGTCCCTGCAGCGGAATGGTTCCGGCAGAAGGGAGAGAAGCTTCCGGCCTCTATCCATCGGCACATCAGCTCCTTCGTGGTGTCCGAGCCGAAGCCTCCGATGTCCGTTCCCGCAAAGCCCATGCCGCTGAGCCCCAGGCTGCACAGCTGGGGGATGAGCATCTGAAGATGAGCCCATATGCTGTGGTTGTCCCCAGTCCAGCCCATGGCATATTTCTGGGTGCCGCTGTAGCAGGCCCTGGTAATGATAAAGGGGCGCTTCCCCGTCAGCTCCTTGAGACCCTGGTAAGTGGCCCTGGCCATATTGTGTCCATAAACATTGTGCATTTCCTTGTGGCAGGTGATTCTATCCTCATCAAAGAACACCACCTCCGGCGGCAGCTCTCCCCGAAAGCTGGCCGGCTCGTTCATATCGTTCCAGATGCCGTCCACGCCGGCCTCCACGAGAGCCCTGTGGTTTTCCCCCCACCAGCTTCGGACCTGAGGCTGTCCAAAGTCCGGAAAAACGGATGTCCCCGGCCACACAGCGTTTTCATACACGGAGCCGTCCGGGTTCTTCGCAAAATATCCCTCCCGGATCCCCTCCTCATAAACCTGGTAGCCCTCCTCCAGCTTCACGCCGGGATCCATGATGGTCACCAGGTGCATTCCCCGCTGGTGCATCTCATCCATCAGTCCCTTCAGATCCGGGAACCGCCCCGGATCCACGGTGAATACCTTGTACCGTTCCATGTAGTCGATATCCATATGAACCGCATCGCAGGGAACCTGGTTCTCCCTCATCCCCTCGGCGATCCTGCGGATGTCCGCCTCACACTGATAACCCCATCTGGACTGATGATATCCCAGGGTCCATCTCTGGGGCAGGGGAACGGTACCGGTAAGGTAAGTGTACCCCCGGACCACCTCCTTCATGGACGCACCGCCGATAAAGTAGTAATCCAGATTCCCATCCTGAGCAGAAAAGCCGTAGTAATCCTCGGATTCCTTCCCCAGATCAAACCAGGTACGGAAGGTGTTGTCAAAAAACAGTCCAAACACATGATCCTTTTTTAGGGTGATCAAAAAGGGAATGGACTTGTACAGAGCCGTGAAGGAGTCCACATGGGGATCCGGGTTGTCGGTGTTCCAATTCATGTACTCATAGCCCCGCTTGTTTAAGAAGCCCGTCTTGTCCCCCAGCCCATAGAAGCACTCATCCCCGTCCATTTTTTTCAGAACCGAGATCTTCCGTTCCGGGCCCTCCAGCGAAATCTCATGTCCCTCCTGCTCCATAAACTTCATCTGCATTTCGCTTAAGGCCGGGCGGCTATTTTTCCTCTCTCCCCGATATTCCATGCAGATGGGAAATCCTGCTTTATCCAGGAAGTCCACGGCTCCCTCCTCTGACACCTTCACGGTCAGCTCCGAGGTGACGATGCGAAGCTCCCCATCCAGAAGCTCGCAGGAAAAGGCTGCACCTGTGCATCTTATCTCCTCCACCGCTTTGGAAGAGGAGCGCTCCTGAGACACCTGTGAAAAAATCCGGATGATCTTTTCCGTAATGACCCGAACCTCCACCTCGCCCCTCTCAAAGGCAACGGTCACATTGCAGTCCTGTACCTTGCAGTCTTTTATTTTTCCAAGTTGAAGCATAGTTCCTCCTTTTCGCCCCATGCTTTTCATGGGCTTCGGCATTCTCTCAAATGTTTCAGCAGATCTTATCCTGATCGTAGGCGCCGCCTTACGCTTTGCCCGCAGCATTTTCTCGTATGTCCCCTGTAACGCCTCCGTCCTTCGGATCGTCACATGTCTCTCATAGTTTACCACGCTTTCTCAAAATCCGCTATTGTTTTCTTCCGATAAAATACTTATAATCAAAAAGGAGCTATGACACACAAAAATCTATAAAACCGCCCACTGCCATCGGTTTTTATAAATCTTTATGTTTGGAGGAAAAGAATTTGAAATTTATATATCCGGCTGTTTTCCGCCAAAGGGAAGACGGCAAATTTACCGCATTTTTCCCGGACCTGGAGTGCTGCACCGCCACGGGGGATACCCTGGAGGATGCTGTGGAACGGGCAAACGAGGCCGCCAATGACTGGATCTCCCTGGAGCTTTCCGAGGAGGATCCTCAGCTTCCCCCCGTTTCCGAGCCCTCGGACCTTTCACTTTCAGAGGGGGATATCGTCCGCAACATTGCCGTCAACATTCGTTTCTATGAGGGCTGGGATGAGTGATCTCCCATATCTGCCCTTCAACCATGGATTCTAAAGCAAAGGAGGCCGTTATGTATACCATCACCCGGCATGAGACGTCCATTCCCGTGGAGGAGTACGTAGAAAAGTTCGTAGACGTTCCCACATTCCTTGCCGCCTGCAAGGAATGTCCTAATTATGGGACAGTATGGTCCTGTCCCCCTTATTCCTTTGATGTTCCTTCCTACTGGAAAAAATATAAGACCCTGGAGCTGACCGCTTCCAAGATCACCTTTGATGACCAAGCCTTAAACCGCACCTACACAAAGGAGGAGATGGATCAGCTTTTGCAGGATGTTCTTTACAAAGAAAAAAAAGCCCTCACACGAGAGCTGTTTCAGCAGGAGAAGCTTCATCCCGGCAGCGTCAGCCTTTCCGCCGGAACCTGTCAGAGCTGCGCCGCCTGCACCAGGCCAAAGGGCTCACCCTGCCTGATGCCCGAGCAGCTTCGGTATTCCATCGAGGCCCTCGGAGGAAACGTGGGACTCACCATTGAGAAGCTTTTGGGTCTCACCCTGGAATGGATGGAGGAGGGCCGCCTTCCCCACCATTTTGTCCTGGTGTGCGGACTTCTTCTCCCGTAATGCCTCCGGCGGCGAAACCATCATTTTCACTGCAAAGGAAAAAAACATGAATACAAGACAGACCTACCAAGGCATCCTAAAGCTGACTCTTCCCATCGTTCTGCAAAACCTTCTGAGCGCCATGGTCAGCTCCGCAGACGTGATCATGCTGAACAGCGTGGGGCAGTCTGCCATCGCCTCCGTCTCCCTTGCCACCCAGTATTCCGGCATCCTGTTCATGGTCTTTTACGGACTGGGAACCGGAGTCATCATGCTCAGCGCCCAATACTGGGGCAAGCGGGATCTTCACGCCATCCAGCTGATCCAGGGGATCGCCCTTCGGTTTTCCCTTATCATCTCCCTGCTTGCGGCCCTGTGCGCCTTTACCATCCCCTCCTGGATGATGAAGGTTTTTACAAACGATCCAGAGCTGATCTCCATGGGAGCCGGCTACCTGCGGGTGGTGGCCGTCAGCTACGTTTTCTGGGGTATTTCGGAGATATTTCTGGCATCTTTAAGAAGTGTGGAGAGAGTCACCATCAGCACCTTTCTGAACGCACTGGCCCTTGGACTGAACGTGGTCCTAAACGGCGTCTTTATTTATGGGCTTTTTGGCGCCCCCAGGCTGGGAGTGCTGGGCGTGGCCCTGGCCACCAGCATCTCCCGGGGAGTCCAGCTTGCTGCCTGCATGAGTGTTTCCCTTCTCTCTAAGGACGTGAAGCTGCGCTTCTCGGGAATCTTTGTACGAAATAAGGTACTCTTCCAGGATTTTGTCCGGCTCGCCCTCCCGGCTCTGGGCAACGACATGGTATGGAGCGTGGCCTTTTCCTTGTACTCCTCCATCCTGGGACATATGGGAAGTGACATCGTAGCCGCCAATTCCATCGTGGTGGTGGTCCGCAACTTTGCCACCGTCCTGTGCTACGGCTTTGGAAACGCCTCCACCATCTGGCTGGGCAAAGAGATCGGCCAGGATCACCTGGCGGAGGCAAAAAAAGATGCGGGGCGTTTTGTTTTCCTGACGGTGCTCACAGGAGCCCTGGGCGGAGTCCTGATCCTTTTGGCTTCCCCCTTCGTCATGTCCTACGCCTCTCTCTCGGGACAGGCCCTCCACTACCTGAAATACATGCTGTACATCAATTCCTACTATGTCATCGGAACCGCCCTGAACACCACCCTCATCGCCGGCGTCTTCCGGGCGGGAGGAGACAGCCGCTTTGGATTTATCTGTGATTTCATTGATATGTGGGCCTATGCGGTGCCTCTGGGCTTCTTTTCCGCCTTCGTCCTGAAGCTGCCGCCCCTGTGGGTCTATTTCCTTCTCTGCACCGATGAGTTCGTAAAATGGCCCTGGGTCATCCGCCGGTATCTGTCAGGAAGGTGGCTGAACAACATCACCAAGGATTACGAAAAGGAAAAG
Source organism: Eubacteriales bacterium (assembly GCA_030533315.1). The sequence continues at coordinate 6,247 of JAUNJL010000027.1, read as the reverse complement.
GAATAAATCCTCAGCCCTCTTCCTCCACATGCTCCCTGCCCATGGCGATGATGGTACGCACGTGATCGTCAGCCAGGGAATAAAAGACGGATTTCCCGTCCCGACGGCTTTTTACCAGCTTGTTTTGCTTCAGGATGCGCAGCTGATGGGAGATGGCGGACTGAGTCATATTCAGGACTCTGGCAAGGTCGCAGACGCAGACCTCCGCCTCAAAAAGCACAAACAGGATGCGGATCCTGGTGGAGTCCCCAAAAACCTTGAAAAGCTCCGCCAGGTCATAAAGCTCCGTCTCCTCGGGCATGGTCTCATTGACGATTTTCAGAAGATTCTCATGGATCTCCTCTGTTTCGCAAAGCTCGATCTCTCTCTCTTCCAAGCTAACTCCTTTCGCGGCGCAGCGCCTTCCTTCCCGGAGCCGCTGCGCCGCCTTTTAAGATTCTCTAAGATTTCCCATCAAATTTTTCTACAAAAGATCCTTCATGAAAGTTTTTTTACAAACAGGGCCCGGACTGCGTTGAGCACGGCAATGACCATCACTCCCACATCCGCAAAGATCGCCATCCACATGTTTGCGATCCCAAAAGCGCCCAGGATCAGACAAACCGCCTTGACCCCAATGGCAAAATAAATGTTCTCGTACACGATGCGCAGACATTTTCTGGCTATGCCGATGGCCTTTGCGATCTTTAAGGGATCGTCGTCCATAAGTACCACATCCGCCGCCTCAATGGCTGCGTCAGAGCCAAGGGCCCCCATGGCAATGCCGATATCGGCCCGTGAAAGAACCGGCGCATCGTTGATCCCGTCCCCCACGAAGGCCAGCTTCTCCTTCTCCTGCTTTTCTGCCAGGAGCGCCTCCACCCTGGATACCTTGTCTGCCGGAAGCAGCTCGCTGTAGACCTCCTGGATCCCCAGCTCCCCGGCCACCTGATCTGCCACTCGCTTTTCATCTCCCGTGAGCATAATGGTTCTGGAGATTCCCGCCCGTCTCAGAGCCTGGATGGCCTCCTTCGCATGAGGCTTCACCATGTCGGAGATCAGGATATGGCCTGCATATTCTCCGTCAATGGCCACATGGACGATGGTTCCCACGTGATGGCAGTCCCTGTAGTCCACATTGAGGCACCTCATCAGCTTGCTGTTGCCCGCCGCCACCTCTTTTCCATCCACCCTTGCGGTCACACCGTTTCCGCTGATCTCCTGGATGTCTGTCACCCGGCTCCTGTCCAGCGCTTTTCCATATGCCCGCTGAAGGCTCTTACTGATGGGATGGGAGGAGGCGCATTCTGCCAGGGCCGCATATTCCAGCAGCTTCTCCTGCTCCATCCTGCTGTGGTGAATGCCGCTGACCTCAAAGACTCCCTGGGTCATGGTCCCCGTCTTGTCAAATACCACGTACCTTGTCTTCGCCAAGGTTTCCAGATAGTTGGAGCCCTTCACCAAAACTCCCTGGCTGCTGGCGCCTCCGATGCCTGCAAAAAAGCTTAGAGGAATGCTGATCACCAGGGCGCAGGGACAGCTGATCACCAGGAAGGTCAGCGCCCGGTAGATCCAATCTCCCCATTCTGGAGAAATCCCCAGAAAGAGCATACGGGTCAAGGGCGGAAGGATGGCCAGCACCAGTGCGGAGATACACACCGCCGGAGTATAATATTTTGCAAATTTGGAAATAAAATTCTCGGACTTTGATTTCCGAGAGCTGGAATTTTCCACAAGCTCCAGGATCTTGGAGACCGTGGACTCCCCAAATTCTCTGGTGGTCCGAATCTTCAGCACACCGCTCATATTGATACAGCCGCTGATAACCTCCTCTCCCGCCTGGATCTCCCGAGGCAGGCTCTCTCCCGTCAGGGCGCTGGTATTCAGGGTGGAGCGTCCCTCCGTGACTACGCCGTCGATGGGGATCTTCTCCCCTGGCTCCACCACGATGACGGTACCCGTCTCTACCTCGTCTGGATCTACCTGCTCCAGCCTTCCGTCCACCTCAATGTTTGCATAATCGGGACGGATATCCATCAGGCTGCTGATGTTTCTCCTGCTTTTTCCCACCGCATAGCTCTGGAAGAGCTCCCCGATCTGGTAAAAGAGCATGACGGCCACGCCTTCCTTGTAATCCCGAAGGACAATGGCTCCTATGGTAGCCACCGCCATCAGAAAGTTTTCGTCAAAGGCCTGACGGTTTTTGATCCCCTTCCAGGCCTTTTTCAGGATGTCATGCCCGATCACCAGGTACGGGATCATGAACAGCCCAAATTCCACGTATCCCTCAAAGGGAAGCAAGGAAAACAGGATGACCATCGCCCCCGCCGCCAGGATCCGGATGAGCATTTTTTTCTGTTTCTTATTCATAGTCAGGCCCCCTCAGCTTTTCTTCTCTTTACAGGTAGATCTCGCAGTCGTCCTCCACCTTCTTACAATTTTTCAAAACCTCTTGCATCACGGCCTTTGGCTCCTGCCCTTCCTCAAACTCCACGATCATCTTCAAAGCCATGAAATTCACGGTAGCGTCCTTGACACCGGCCGTCTTCTTGGCGGCATCCTCCATCTTGTTCGCACAGTTTGCACAATCCACATCGATCTTGTAAGTTTTTTTCATGATTTTCCTCTCCTTTTCTTCAATGCTCATTCTCATTTTATCATATGAGCACTTGTTCATATGTTGATTGTATTATAACACCTCCACCGAATTTGTCAAGAAGGTTTTGCACACTGCCCCACAGATTTTTACACTTTCCTACAGATTCTTTATTGCGCAGCGGCTCAGATACCCAAACTGTTCCCTGTAAAAAAATAGACGGGACAGGCCTGCACACCTTCTGTGCAGACCCGCCCCGTCTCTCTCTGATCGCTGACCTCCTCTTTGTCCGTCAGGGCACACAGCCCAAAGGGGTCTCCTGATCCCTATTATCCGCCAGAGATGGCCGACCTGTTTTATTTCAGGAGCCGGCCCATACTCCTCATTCCAATGAACAATGTGGAGGTATTGTGGAGAAGAGCCGAGGTGGTGGGCATCAGAATGCCCGCCGCCCCCAATGCCAGCAGCCCTGCGTTGAAGCTGACGATAATGCGGTAATTGCTTCGGATCCGCCTCATCAAGGCCTTGCTGATGGCCCGCAGCACCACGATGCTGTGCAGATCGCCGGCTCCGATGGTAATGTCTGCGATCTCTCGGGCAAGCTCCGCCCCTTCACTGACAGCAATCCCGGCATCGGCGGCAGAGAGGGCCGGCGAATCGTTGATACCGTCTCCCAGCATGATAACTCTTCGCCCCCTCTTCTTCTCTTTTTCCACAAAGCCCGCCTTGTCCTCCGGCAGCACCTCGGCATAATACTCATCCACTCCGACCTGACGGGCCACGGCCCTTGCCGTCCGCTCACTGTCCCCGGTCATCATCACCACCTTGGAAAAGCCTGCCTCCTTCAAGGCTTTTACCACCTCACCGGCCTCCTTTCGCAGAGGATCCTCGATGCAGATCACGGCGGCCAGCTTCCCCTCCAGAGCCAGATACAAGTGGGAATATTCCTCTGGCAGCTCCTCAAAAAGAGCTTCCCCGCCTTCCGGAATCACGCACCCCTCATCCTCAAACACAAAATGGGCACTCCCGATAACAGCCCTTTTCCCTTCGATGGTGGTGGAGATCCCATGTGCCACGACGTACTCCACCCGGGAGTGCATTTCCTCATGGTCCAGTCCCCGCCTCTTTGCGGCATCCACCACGGCCTTTGCCATGGAGTGAGGAAAATGCTCCTCCATGCAGGCGGCAAACCGCAGCATCTCGTCCTCACTCCTATCACAGAAGGACACCACCCTTGCCACCGTAGGCTGAGCCTTGGTCAGTGTCCCCGTCTTGTCAAAAACGATGGTATCCGCCTCCGCCACAGCCTCCATGAATTTTCCTCCCTTTACAGTAATTTGATGGCTGCCGGCCTCCCGGATGGCAGAGAGAACAGAGATGGGCATGGCCAGCTTCAGGGCGCAGGAAAAATCCACCATGAGAATGGACAATGCCTTGGTCACGCTTCCTGTCAGCAGATAGACCAGCCCAGTCCCCGCCAGTGTGTAGGGCACCAGCTGATCCGCCAGGTGCTCTGCCTTGCTCTCCAAACCGGATTTCAGCTTTTCCGTATCCTCGATCATGGCTGCGATCTTTTCATACCGGCTGGTTCCTCCCACGCCTTTTACAGTCAGGACGATCTCCCCTTCCTCCACGGTAGTTCCGGCATACACGCTGCCCCCTTCTGTCCGTCTCACCGGCACCGCTTCCCCGGTGAGGGAGGACTGGTTGAGCATGGCCTCCCCCTCTATGACAGTCCCGTCAAAGGGAATCACATTTCCCATGCGGACCACGATCTCGTCCCCTGGGCGGATCGACTCTCGGTTCACCAGAACCTCCGTCTCCCCCTGGCGCAGCCAGACTTTTCCAACATTCAGAGACATGACCCTGGCCAGATCCCCCACAGATTTCTTGTGAGTCCACTCCTCCAGCAGCTCTCCCACACCCAGAAGGAACATGACCGATCCTGCCGTGGCAAAGTCTCCTCTCAGCACCGACACGGCAATGGCCGCTCCGTCCAGCACCGGCACCTGAACCCTGCCCTTGCACAACGTACAGATCCCTTTCCAAATGTAGCGAAGAGACTTCACTCCAATATACAGTGCATGAAGAGGCGCCGGAAGGAGCATTTTTCTCCCATAATGGAAAAGGATCTGCTGCACCAGCTTCTCCTTATACTGCGCATTCAGCTCTCTTCCGGAATTTTCCAGGGTGCCTGCCGGCAGCACGGCCCTGTCATAGGAAAAACAGACAAGCTCCTGAATCAATTCCTCCTTCGCACCCCGATAATAGATGACCGCATCCCGGGTCTGCTCATACACTCTGGCCGAAGAAACCATTTTTCGGGACAGCAAATAATACAAAAGCGTATCTGCCTGGCCGCCTGTCATCCGCCTCTGGCACACATGGATCCGCAGTCTCCCCCTTATCTCGTGCTTTACAACAAATTTCAATACATTCCCTCCATTTCCATTCTCTCTCCGGCACACCTGCCGTGCCGATCATGGTAAATTTTTCTCCCGCTCAGATCTTTTTCCTCTGAAAAAACACCTGCCCAAAAACCTGCAGGTGTCTTTTTCTCAAGCTCTATTCCTCCGATACTTCTTCTTCCGCTGCCGTTTCCTCCGGCTCTCCTTCGTAAACTTCCTCCGCAGCTCTCTCCTCGTTGAGCAGCTTTGCTTCCTCGTAAATGTCGTTTGCGTTTTCCTGCACCACCGTCACAGTCTCCATCACGCACTCCTTTGCCCGAAGCACTGCGGCAGTACAGTAGGTATAAAACCTCCTTGCATCTTTACTGGTCAGCACCTTGATGCCAGCCGTGCCAAACAGCACCCCCGCAGCAAACAGCCCCGTTTTCTTCCAATCCATCTCCATCCTAATCTCTCCTTTCGTGTCCTATCCCTCGTCCAAAACTCACTGGTGCTCATATCCCGTGTAGAAAGCCATAAACAGGCAAACCAACATGGCCCAGGCCCAAAACTTGTGTTTTTTCAAGATATGCCTCCTCCCTTTGTGTCCTTAACAATCCTTTTCCTTTGTCTTTACCGGTTTTTCACAGTATAGCACCCCAAAAACCAGTTTTCTATTTCTTTTTCATTTGTTGAGAGATTTTCTCACTTTTTGAATCAAGGCTCACGATTTCCAGGAATCTCGATCTCTGTTACACTTTGCCCGGCGCTGAAGCCGCAGGCTTTCAGCCCCGCCCGCATCACCTCCGCCCATGCCTTGGGAGACAGACGGCACACCGTGTTGTCGCTGAGCCAGACGGTACAGCCCTTTTTTTCCGGCAAAAGGGTGTTTCCGGAAATCTTGTACATATTCTTTCGGCTGATGGCGCCGATGCTTTCCAGAACATTCACCATCCGGTATACGGTGGCTGGTCCAATGTTTTTGTCCTTTTCCTGCACCTTATAATAAATCTCCTTGCAGCAGGAGCACTCCGTCTCCAGGATAATGTCCAGAATCAGCCTGCGCTGTCTCGTGATTCGGCAGCCCTGCTCCCGCAGCCTTTTGATCACCAGCTCCTTCTCCATCCGGGTACGTTCATACCTCCCGCTGGCCTGATCCAACCCTTTTTCTCCCGGTTCTCTTCTCATAGGCGGTATCATCCTTTCTCCTCTGAGCCATATCTGCCAGAAAACAACACCAGCCTGCACCCGGCGGATGCAGGCTGCCGTCAATGACAGGGCTATA
>JAUNJL010000101.1 GCA_030533315.1 Eubacteriales bacterium | reverse complement strand
GCGGGAGTCCTGCCGGAGGGTGCGAGGGGGAAGGCACTCGGAGCCTCCCAGCCCGCCCCCCTCGCGCACCCCCTTCTGGGCACGCTTCTATTTCTCGGGCGGTGGGTAAATGAAAGGAAAGGGGAAAGGATCCGACGGATGGGAACTTCTGGGCACGCTTCTCCTTCTCAGGCGGTAGGTAAATGAAAGGAAAGGGGAAAGGTCCGACGGGTGGAAACTTCCAGGTACGCTCTTGTTTCGCAGTCGATAGGTAAACAAAAGAAAAAGGAGAAAGAGCCCGACGGGTGAAAACTTCTAGTACGCTTTTGTTTCGCAGGCGGTGTAAAAGGGAAATGGTCTGGCGGGTGGGGGGGGGCTGGGCATGTTTCTATTTCCCAGGTGGTGGTGATGGGGAAAGGCCGCCTGCGCAGGGGGGCGGGTTATTAGGTTGTGGGTGGGTTTTCCTGGCGTAGTTTTTTTGTGAGTTCTGCGCCACCTTGGGCGTACCATTCTCTTACGAAGGTGTCGAAGTAGCTTAGGGGCTGACGGCCCATGATGATTTGGATGAAGGAGTCTCTTTCCAGGTCTTCTAAAAGCTGGGGCATTTCCCCATCGGATTCTGCCAGATATTTCTGGCTTGGAGGGGTGTAGCCTCCATCTATGAGAAGTCCTACGGCAGATATCCTGGATTTATAGGCGGCCCAATCCTCCACCGTCACCTGATCGCCTTCAAGGTAATTCATACAGGCATCGTAGTAGGATTTCTCGATGGCACTGAGCTCCTCCTCCTTTCGATCCCCCGCCATGGTCTTCCGAATATTTTCCGTCACGGTATAGGTAGCCTCGTTATAATCCACGTTAATCACAAGGGGACGGGCGGTGGGATCCACATTCAGGCCAAAATAGCTGTTGATATCCTCAGCGTCCTCCGCCTGGTAACGGCTGTAGTCGAAGAGAACGCTGACGGTCTTCATCACGATCTCCGGGTGCTCATACCCCTTTCGCACCACCACGTACTTGTTGTCCCGAAAGGAATTGTAAAACGGGACATCTTCTTCCGGATCCTGGGCCGTAAGATAATAGGGCTCCCAGTCCGCCTTCGGATCCGCCTCCAGAACATCCATCAAAGGATTGTTAGGCGTCCACCAAAGTCCAAAAAAGGCCCCGCATCTTCCCTCCACCACCAGATCCCGCAGATTGTTCTGGGCCCGAAGGGCAAAATTTTGATCCAGGATCCCCCGGTCATAAAGCCTCCGCAGGCAGGAAATGGCCTCCTTTGTCTCCTCCGTCAGGGAACCGTAGACCAGCTTCCCCTCCTCATCCTCCACCCATCTTTTGGGGTGAGCGCCAAACAGGGCGAAGATCGGATCCACAGAGTAGCTTTCGCTGGTGGTGCCCACCAGGGAGGTGCCGCACACAAGACCGATGGGCTCCTCCCCCTCGCCGGCTCCCATCCCGTGTTCCATAAAGGATGCAATGACCTCAAAGGCCTCCTCCATATTTTCAGGCGCCGAAAGCCCCAGCTCCTCCATCCAGTCCTTCCTCAGCCACAGGAGACAGGGGCCATGGTCGATCACCGCCTCGGGAAGCGCCATCAGCCTGCCTCCAAAGGTGCCCGCATCCAGAAGCTGCCCTCCATAGCTGTCATACATTTCCTTGATCCGATCGGAGGTGCAGCTTTCATATACCTCCGTCAGATCCTCCACCAGCTGATTTTCCACCAGCTCCTTCAAGGTTTCCCGGCTGTTGAGCACCATGATATCCGGCAGGTTACGATCCTTTACCAGCACATTCACATATTCATTGTACCGGTCCTCCCGCTCCATATAGGTGTTTTTGTTCTGGATGTTCAGCGTCCGGCGAAGATACCGGGTATATTCGTTGTCCTCATAGGTCGCCCCCTGGGGCAGATTGGAATTGTTCGCACCGCTCATCTGGCACAGGGTATAGGTCACCAGCTCCGGATACCGTCCATAGGGCGTCCTTTCGGCCACCTCCCACCCGGCGTCTGCCTGCTCCTCCAGCTGTGCCCCCTTCCTCTCCCCTTCCAGGGCGATTCCCCGGCAGCCAGCCATTCCCAGGATCACACCTCCCAGAAAGGCCGCTGCCCACAGACTCTTTCTATGCTTCAATGTTCACGTCCCCTTTCGGAATCCTCATTTCCACCCGCGTTCCCTCCCCCACTTTGCTGAAAATACGGATCCTATATTGTTCCCCATAAAGAAGACAGATACGGTCATTGACATTTTTCAGGCCATAACCCACCGCCTGGTAGGTTACCAGGGACTCCGCCTCCTCCTGCTCCATGCCCATACCATTGTCCTCCACAGCCAGGAGCACGTCATCTCCATCCTGGACAAAGAAAAGCTTCAGCAGCTTTTCCCCCTCCTCCTTCACATCCAGCCCGTGTTCCAAAGCATTCTCCACCACCGGCTGAAGGATCAGCTTGGGAAGCATTTCGTTGCTGATCTCAGGATCGATGTCCCAGATTACCTGAAAATCATGGTCGTGCATGACCAGCTGAATCTCCAGGTAGGCTTCAATATTTCGGATGCAGTTCTCCACGGTCACCATGTCCTGTCCCTTACTCAGGGCTGTCCGATAAAAGGTAGATAAAGCCAATGTGACCTTGCTGATCTCCATCTGATCACTCCGAATGGCCATCCAATTAATGATGGAAAGGGAATTATAAAGAAAGTGTGGATTGATCTGGGCCGTCAAGGCCTTCAGCTCAAACTCCTTCAAGGCGATCTTGTTTTCGTAGACCTCACGGATCAGACGGTCGATCTCCTCCATCATCCCCTTAAAGCTTCGGATCAAAAGGCCCACCTCGTCCTCCGAGTCACTGTCCACGGTGACAATGCGCCTTCCCTGGTTGACCTGATTCATGTTTTCCGTCAATTCCTCGATCTTCCTGGTAAAGAGCCTGGAAAAGGGCAGGCCAATAACCAGGATGATCCCTGCGCACACCAAGATGAGAGGGATCTCGCTGAGCAGCAGCCGGGAAACGGAACCGTCTATGGCAGACTTGGTTTTATAATGATAAAAGGTCCAGCCGCTTAGGGCGCTGGAACTATTTACCACAGCATAGTCCTTTAAAACGGACAGCACCTCTTCCCCATCCTCCGCCTCAGCCAGCTTCCTGTCCCATATCTGTTCCATTCGATAAAGGATCTCTCCTTTTTCGTCCAGGATCATCCCTCCACAGTCCTCGGTGATGATGTTCTCAAAGGACTGGAAAATCTTCTGATAATCCAGGGTCACACACAGAGCCGCCTCCATCTCCTTTCCCCGGTAGATCCTGCGAACGGCGGCGATGGACTGTCTGTCCGGGTCCACCAGCCATTGGATCCTGTTTTCCTCCGACAGACTGTCGAACCACCATTCCCCGGTGATCTGGGAAAGGGGTACCAGGGTATAATCGTGGCGCACCTGAATACTCTCGGCAAAAAGCTGGATCTGCAGGATCGCATCGTGGTAGGACTTGGGAACGGAGAGAAGAGGATCCGCCACCTCCGTGTACATCTGGTAGGCCAGATAGCGGTCCATGTCCTTCTCTCCTATGAGCTCCTCAATATCCGGGGAATAGGTAAGGTAATTCAGAAGGCTGGAAAACACCTCGATCTGACTGTCGATGCCCTCCCTCGTCTGCTCCAAAATGGAATACATGTCCTCCATCTCATTTTCCCGGATCAGATTCCCCATACGGCCGTGACTGTACAAGGCCAGCACCGTCATAGGCACCAGGCTGGTCACCACAAGAAGGATGGTCAGCTTGTGCCGGTATTTCATATTCTTAATCCGCGATACGATCCTCTCCCGTAATCTCCTCATCTTCTCCAGTCCCTTTCCGGTAGGACTCCGGACTGCTTCCATAATACTCCCGGAAGCTCCTGCAGAAATAAGAAACATTGGAAAATCCTACCTTTTCGCTGATCTGAGCCACCTTCATGTTGGTGGTGCAGAGCAGATCCTTCGCCTTTTCCATACGGACAACCCGGATATACCGGTTCAAATTCATGCCGGTCTCTTTTTTGAAAATAAAGCTGAGATACCCGGAGGAAAGATATACCTTTTCCGCCAGCGTCTCCAGACTCAGATCCTCCTGGTAATGGACGTAAATATAGTTTTTGACAACCGCCACCTCATCCCGGGAGGCGCTCATGGAACGCTCCAGAAACGCCGTATATTCCCGAATGTTGTCCTCGGTGATCTTCAGGATCTGGGAAATGTCATTACAGCCGTACAGCCGGTCGATCTCCTTCTCCAGATGCCGCTCCTCCGAAAACTGGTTTTCCTGGTAAAGCTCCTGGATCACGTTGGAAAAGACGAACTTCACATACATGGCGGAAAACTGAGTGTACTTCCGGTATTTGTCCGAAAGGCAGCGGAAGTGCTTCCAGAGCTGATCCACGTCCTTCCTGGTGATATCCTCGGAGATCTTCTGCATCAGCTGGGAATCCTGCGTCTCCTCGTTGACGGGGCGCACCGCCTCATCATCGCAGGTGAAGACGTGGATCTCCGGATGGTAAAATTTTTCTTCCATCTGCTGCTCCAGCTGGCTCAGTATCTGAGGAAGAGACTGGTAGCCCTCAAAAATCCGGCTCACCGACAGGTAAAACCGCACAGTGTGGCGCTGTTTCAGGAAAATATAAATACTCTTTGCGATCAGGGCGTAATCACAGTACAGATCCCCGAACAGCAGCAAGGACTGTCTTGCATTGAGATTGAGATAAAAGAACGAGCGCCTCAGCTCCTTTCGCATCTCCTCCGACAGGGTCTCCTCCGAGGTGTCAAAAAAGGTCTGCTCCGACTCGATCAGGATACCGCAATGCCACTTATCCCACTCGGTCAGGTCCAGCATCTCGGAAGCCCTCTTGGCCACCTCCTCCTTGCCGGAATAAATATAATTCTGAAGAAAATATTGCTCCAGGAAGCCTTTTTCCTTTTTTTCTCTTTTTTCCCGGTTTTCCCTGCGAAGAATCTCCTCCTCCGCCTTTTTGATCGTCTCGTGGAATCTTTCCGGATCCACCGGCTTCAGCACATAATCCGTCACCCCGTAGCGGATCGCCTCCTGGGCAAAGGCAAAGTCACTGTAGCCGCTGAAAATGACGATCTGAAGGCTCTCGTTCTCCTCCCTGGCCTTTTTTGAAAGCTCCAATCCATCCATATGAGGCATTTTGATATCCGTAAGCAGCAGGTCTATTTTTTCACTGCGCAAAATGGCAAGGGCCTGACGTCCGTTGGAGGCCTCAAAGATCTTCCTTTCTCCCTCTTCCCTGGAGAGCAGAAACTTGATCCCCTCTCTCTCGATTTTTTCATCATCTGCGATCAATACTTGATACATGTACGCACCTCGTTCAAATAAATTCTTTTCAAAACATGATCTCTTTATAAATCCAAAGGATCGGCAGCAGCTCCCACAGGTTTCGCTGCAGATCTGCCGGAAAAGCCTGTGGGAAACAGCGGATCCCCCTATGTAAACAAAGACAGCCCCTGCACAGCAGGGTACCGTCTTTATTTTATCATCCATTTTCTGTCTTGAAAAGAATTTTATTTGACATATAGAAGGATCAGCCTTTTACCGCACCGGCCACCACACCCTCAATGATGTATTTCTGACAAATCAGGTAGATCACGATGATCGGGATGATGTCGATCATGATACTGGCCATCATGGGGCCCATCTGCACATGCCCAAAGCTCCCTCGAAAATACTGGATGGCCATGGGAATGGTCTTGAACCGCTTCAGATCCAGAACCAGGGTGGGAAGCAGATAGTCATTCCACACCCACATCAGCTCCAGAATGGCCGTGGAAATGATGGTAGGCTTCAGAATAGGAACCAGCACCCGGAAGTACACCTGCAGAGGGCTGCATCCATCAATGAGAGCCGCCTCCTCGATCTCCAGAGGAATCCCCTTCACAAAGCCGGTAAACATGAACACTGCAAGCCCGGCCCCAAAGCCCAGGTAGATCACACAGATATTGTAGGGTGTGTTCAGCCTCAGGGTGTCCGCCGTCTTTGCCAGGGTAAACATGACCATCTGAAAGGGAACGACCATGCTGAACACACACAGGTAATAAAGCGCCTTGGAAAAAAGCCCGTTCACCCTCACAATGTACCATGCGCACATGGAACAGCAAAGAAGGATCAGCAGGACGGAGGTCACGGAGATCACAAGGCTGTACCAGAAGGATTTCAGGAAGTCCATCTGGGTCACGCTGGCCACAAAGTTGGCAGCGCCATTCCAAGTCTCGCCGTTTGGCAGCGAAAACACGCCGGAAGTGGTGATGGCCGTCTCGATCTTCAGAGAGTTCAAAAAGATCATGATGATGGGGTACACCCACACGGCGCTGATCAGGGACAGTATGACGGTGGCCGCCAGCCCTGCATTTTTCTTTTTTTCTGTCATTACTGCTGCACCTCCTTAGATGAAGTCGCCCGAAGCTGTACCAGGGCGATAACGACCACGATCAGGAAAAACACAACGGCCTTGGCCTGGCCGATCCCCTTCCACTGGGGGCCGCTGCGGCCGTAAAAGGTCTCGTAGATATTCAGTGCAAGGAGCTGCGACTGCTTTCCGGGATCTCCTCCCGTAAGAGAAAGGTTCTGGTCGAACATCTTGAAGCCGTTTGTCAGGGTCAGGAAGGTACAGATGGTCACGGAAGGCA
>JAUNJL010000100.1 GCA_030533315.1 Eubacteriales bacterium | reverse complement strand
CCGGGGAATGTTTTGGTGATATTCTTCATTTCCAACAGTATCTTTGCCAAAATTTCTCCCTCCAAACTCAGTTTTTTCAAAACAACAGGCGGGCGCGCTGGCCCGCCTGCAAATTACCTGTCATTTATTGATGCAGTCAGAAATTCTTATTCAAACTGATCCGCTGTATAATATCCAGAATCGATCAGCATTTCTTCGTAGTTGTCAACAGTTACAGCAACCGGCTCGCAAAGGTAGGAAGGAATCACGCCTGTGCCATTGTCGTAGGTCTCTGTATCGTTTACCGGAGCCTCGCTGCCTGTCATGATGGCGTCAACCATCTCAACAACCTTGGATGCCAGTGTACGGGTATCCTTAAATACGGACATTGCCTGCTTGCCGTCGATGATGGAAGGCATATTTGCAATGTCGCAGTCCTGACCGGTGATCACCGGATACTCACCTGTGTAGTTTGCTGCCAGAGCGTTCACAACGCCAAGAGCGGTGGAGTCGTTGGAAGCAAGAACGGCGTCAAGGTTGGTTCCATCTGCATAGTAGGAAGAAAGGATGTTCTCGAATCTTGCCTGTGCAGTCTCTGTTGCCCAGTTTGCGGTAGCAACCTCGTCCTTGGTCATCTGGCCGGAGGGAACTTCCAGCTTGCCCTCGTCGATGTATGGCTTAAGAACGTCCATAGCGCCATTGAAGAAGAAGTTTACATTGTTGTCGCCAGGATCGCCTGTCACAAACTCGATGTTGAAGGGGCCGTCCTGATTCTCAAGATCCAGAGCCTCTACCAGATACTCGCCCTGAGTCTTTCCAACAAGATAGTTATCGAAGGTTGCATAATAGGAAACAGCATCCGTGTTCATGATGAGACGGTCATAAGCGATAACTGGAATATCGTTCTCCTTTGCCTGTGCAAGAACGGTTCCAAGGGAATCACCCTCGATGGAAGCGATAACCAGGAGCTGGTCGCCGTTTGCGATCATGTTCTCGATCTGAGAAACCTGGGTACCAACATCGTTGCCAGCGTACTGAAGATCTACCTCATAGCCCTTTGCCTCCAGCTCTTTCTTCATGTTCTCGCCGTCCTGGTTCCATCTCTGAAGATCCTGGGTAGGCATTGCAACACCGATCAGGCCCTTGCTTTCCTCAGCCTGTGCGGTAACAGCCGGTACAACCACCATGCCGGCAACCATAGATGCACAAAGAGTAGCGGTCAATAACTTTCTTTTCATTTTGTAGTCCTCCTTTTCGTAGCCTTTGCTGCTCCGTTTTTGATGATCCCATTGTAGCACGGACCCTATAGTAATTAGTTGTCCACTTACTGGAATTTTTTACGGAAATGAAGAAATGCCCTGCCAAAGGCAAGACATTTTTGCAACAAAAATTTACTATTGACACTTTCGCCCAAAAGCCACTCTGAAATCCCGGGGAGGCCTTTGGGCGTTTGCACCTGCAGCGCTGCATTTTTGCGTCAGGAACGGGGCTGGAGCAAGGCCCGTCATTTCTTCGTCACGTTCAGATAGACCTCCTCTCGGGAATGATAGCCGCCGTCCACAATGATCTCGTCCATGTTCCTGCTTGTGACGGAGATGGGCTGGAGCATCAAAAAGGGAATCTTCTGGCTTCCGTCGTGGATACTGCTGTTGATCCTGTCCAGCTCCTCCCCCCTGGCCATGGACACCGCATATTTGGCCGCCGCCTTTGCAAGAAGCTCCACCGGCTTAAAGGCCGTCATGGTCTGGGTTCCCTCCACGATCCTCTGGCAGGCGGCCAGGTCGCCGTCCTGTCCTACCACCTGTACCCTTCCGGCCATCCTGTGCTCCGTCAAGACCCGTACCACCTGAGAGGCGATATCATCGTTCCCGCACATGATCCCTTTTACCTCCGGATATTCCTCCAGGGCCTCATCCAGGTACTCCGCCGCCAGCTCTGCCACCCAGCCCTGGCAGTTGGCCTGGTAGACCACCTCCAGGCCGCTTCCCTGGATTTCCTCCTCAAACCCTTTTTTTACCAGGCTCACGTTGTTGTCCTCCTTGGCCCCCTGGAGCATAAAGATCTGTCCGCCCTCCGGGATGGACTCCTTCAGGGCCTGAGCCATCAGCGTGCCCACCGCTTCGTTGTTGAAGGAAACGTACAGATCCGTGTCGGCGTCCTGGATCAGACGGTCGTAGGACATGGTCACGATCCCCTCCTCCTTTGCCCTCTTCATCACCTCCGAGAGGGCACCGCAGTCGGTGGCGATCACCACCAGCACATCCACGTCCCGGCCGATCAGATATTGTATCTGGGAAATTTGTTCCTTGACGCTTCCATTTGCATTCTGCACGTTCACGGTGGCCCCCAGCTCCTTGGCCGTGGAAACAAACACGTCCCGGTCCCGTATCCACCGTTCTATGACGAAGGAATCAAAGCTCAGACCGATCTTTACCCCACCGTCATCCTCCCATTTTTCGTCTGCGTTCTGAACCGCCGCCTGCTGATCCTCCTGATTCCCGCCGCAGCCGGATGCCATCAGGCAAAGACACAATATGATCGCAAAAATCCCTCTCATGGTTTCTTACCCCAGCCTTTCTCTGTACTCACTTGGTGTCAGGCCCTCATAGCGCTTAAAGATCCTGCTGAAATAATTGGGATCGCTGTAGCCGCACATCCCGCACACCTCCTTGATGCTGTATCTGGGATTTTTCAGAAGCTGGAGGGCCCTTCCCATGCGGGTCCTGGTCAGATATTCCACAAAGCCCTCCCCCTGCTCCTGCTTAAACAGCTTGCTGAAATAATAGGGGCTGATGTCCACCAGCCGGGAGACCTCGTCCAGGGAAATGTCCTTTTGATAATTCTCGTCAATGTAGGCTCTGGCCTTTGCCACCACCGACTCCGACTCCTTCTCCTTGGTGGTCGCCATTCCCCGGCATACGTTCTCCGTCTTCTCCAGAAACCAGCTGCGAAGCCCGTCGTAATCCCGGCAGCCGTGAAGGTCCTGGATGTATTTTTCCCGGTAGCGGAAACCGTATTTGACCCCTCCCTTGAAAAAGGCGCTGTATTCCACCCGCATCACCAGCTCCAGCACCTTGATCTCGATGTCCTCCCGGTAATCTGCATAGTTGGCCAGCATCCAGTCAAAAAACTGGTTGGCGGTCTGCGCCGCCCCCGTGTAATCCGCCTCCATGGTTCTCTGGACATAACGATTTTCCAGGTCCAGCGGATACTCTCCGTCATAATCCTGAATGATAGGAACGTCCCCGATATGTACCACATGGCTGCTGCTATCTCTGAGGGCCCGCAGGGCCTCCGTGTAGGATCCCTTGATATCCTCCAAAAGCCGGATCCTTCCGATCCCTCCCCGAAATTTACAGTCTATGCGCCCCTCCAGCTTGTGGATCATGTTCCTCATTTTTGTGAGGATCTCCACCCGCTCCTCATACTCTGCCCGTTCCTTTTCGCAGGGCACCAAAAGGACGATCCGGTTTCCCATCACCGGGCCTACCAGGCAGTTGAAAAATCCCTTTGCGATCTCCCGAAACTCCGGATAAAATTTGTTTGCCCGCACACTTGCCCCCACGGCATTGGTCAGCACGCCGTTTTCCACGCTGTCTCCAAATTCCACCACCGCCATGAAGGCATAATCCTGGACAATGTTCAAAAGCTCCCGATAATTGCTCTGGTAGGTGTGAAAATCCTCCTGGAGAAGCAGATTATAAATATAGCCGGACTCAATGATGGGAACCACGATCTCCAGCTTTTCCCGAATCTTCAGGTCATCGCTCCTTTTCTGCCGGGCCTCGTCCACCTGGAGCATGGCTTTTGAGCACACCTCCAGGATCCTCTTTTTGTTGACCGGCTTTGTCAGATATTCCATAACTCCCAGGTTGATAGCCTCCTGGGCGTAGTTGAACTTGTCATATGCGGTGATGATGATAAAGAGGATGCTGCTGTTTGTCTTTCGGATCTCCTTGATGGCCTGAATACCGCTCAGCCCCGGCATCTGAATATCCACAAAGGCAATATCCGGCCGGAAGGACTCCGCCTTCTCCACAACGGCCCTGCCCGTTTTCGCAAAGGCGATCTCACATTCGCTGCCAAAACTGCTGGTTATGATGCTGTTCAGGGATTCCAGCATGATCCCCTCGTCGTCTGCAAGTAGTATACGATACATTTTTCTTCCTTCCTGTCCTGACGTTCCGGTCTCCCGGACTGCCATGCAGCAGCCCCTGCTGCTTTGCCCTCCTAGGACAAGGCCTCTCCCCTCTCCCTTGGAATGGTAAGTATCACCTGTGTTCCCAGGTTCTCCCCGTCGCTGCGGATCGTCAAGACGTCCTTCTTTTTGTAGTACAGCTCCAGCCGGCTGATCACATTATTCATGCCTACCCCGGTGGAATCCCCCGGCGCGTCCTCTCTCTTGATCTCTCCCTTCAGAATCTGATTGATCCGATCCTGGGGGATCCCTTTTCCATTGTCCGCCACCTGGATGGTGATCGCATCCTCCATCCCCCGGATAACCAGGTCGATCCTTCCCTCCCATTCAATGTTGCGGATGCCATGGTTCACCGCATTTTCCACAATGGGCTGGAGGATCATGCTTGGGATCCGGCAGTCCAGGACGCTCTCGTCCACTTCCTTAAAAAAATGAATGTCCCCCGCAAATCTCACGTTGAGGATGTAGATATAGTTTTCCACCGTCTCCACCTCCTCCTGCAATGAGGCATCCTCACTTCCTTTTTTCACATTATACCGAAAAAACTCCGCCATGCGCTCCACGAAAATGCTGGTTTTTTCCGCATCCTCCATCATGGCCAGCTGGGCCGCCGCATTCAGGGAATTAAAAAGGAAGTGGGGGTTGATCTGAGACTGGAGGTATTTCAGCCTGGCCTCCTTCAGATGGTTTTCCATCAGGAGCTCCCGCTCCATCATCTTCTGCTCCTTCTCCATGTTTTCCCTGGTAAGGGTCATGTACTCCTCCAGGCTCTGTACCATGGTGTTAAAGGCACTGGTCAGGACTCCCACCTCGTCTCCCGCATCCGTGGACGGCATTTTTACGTTAAAATTTGCCTGCCCTACCAGCTTCACCGTGGCAGCCAGCCCTGTCAGCGGGGCCGAAACCCCTTTTACCATGTAATACAGCATGGCGATGCAGGTGCCCATGATCAGGATCAGCATCACCGAGCTGATCACCTCCAGGTACCAGATGGCCTGCTGAAGAGCCTGATAGCTGGCTGAATTGTTTTTGAACTGCTGGCTGTTCAGGTCTGCAATGTAGCTGTTCAGGGCACGGTACATCCTCAGGCATTCCCCGTAGGAATCCTTGTACCGCTCCACGTTCCTCCCCCGTTTCGCCTGAACCGTGTCCGCCGTACAGACAAGGTAGGTTTCCGAGGTCTTCCGTATGGTACGCTCCAGCAGCTTCACCGGGTTTTCCATCACCTGGTCGTTTAGCCCCTCCAAAAGCTTTCGGTAATTTTCTTCATTTCGGTAATAGCTCTCCAAAGTGTGGGAGGTCTTGACCGTGAGATAGTTGTACACCCCTGTCTGCACCTGCTCTAAAGACTCGGCCAGCTCCGTCAGATTTACGTTGCTGGCATACACCGTGTCCAGTGTGCGCATGGTCTTGTTCATCTGAAAATACATCAGCATATTGGTGGCAAAAAGAATGACCGCCACGGTCGCCACCTGACAGATCACCTTCACTGCCAGGGACAGATCCTGCCACCGGAGCCTTCCTTTTTTTTCTTCCATATCATCCAATCTCTTTCTGGCCCATCGGTTCCGGGCAGATCGGGCCGTCTCTTCAGCCCTCCTGCCAGTTCTCCTCCGTGATCACATCCAGATCCACGGTATAGTAGGAGTTGGTCCGTCCCACCTTGTGGTATTCTGTCAGAGCCTCAATGCTGTAGGCACCTATCTGCTCCACGTCCATGGTCAGGGTCACGGGGATCAGACCCTTTTTTACCCCGTCCATGATGGTTTTTGAGGTGTAATAGCCTATGATCTTCACATCTCCCACCATGTTGTAATCGATCATGGCCTGATAAGCGCATTCCGTGGTCACCTCGTCTAAACAGACCAGAATCTGGGGCGGCCCCTCCTCCCCCTGAAAAATGCTCCGGATCTCCTCCTCGGTATCAAACTGGCTCTGGGACATGATGTTTCGGGACTGGATCCGAATGATCTGCCTCCCCTCCAGCTTGTCCTCGATGGCGCTGTGAATCTGAGCGTAAAGCTGATTTTGCCCCAAATCCGTCTCCCTGTTCAGCAGCACCAGAACCTTTTCCGTGTTTTCGTCAATAAGGTTGGCCACCTGGGCCCCATAAGCCTGACCCAGCTGGTAATCGTTGATCCCCACAAAGGACTGGCGCAGGCTTTTGGTGGCGTCGTTTACGATGGTCACCACGGGAATCCCTTTGCGTACCGCCTCATCGATTTTTTCCTCGATATCCTTCTCTCCGTTGTATTCCAAGATGATCCCATCCACCTGTGCGTCGATGCTCATATCCAGGTAATCCGCCTTGGAGTGGTCTCCGCCGCTTTCCGTGCCCTTCATCTCCAGAACTGCGCCATTTTCCAGCGCTTCCTTCCGGGCGTTTTCATAAACATCCTCCCAAAAGGTCTGGTTCCGGCTGTCCACGATCAGCTCATACTGGTGATCATACACCTGATTCATCTCATCCGCAGAGGCGCCCACGTCCTCCATGATCTCCCCGTAATAGGCCGAGATCAAAAAGATAAAGACCATGGCCATACAGATGGTCAGGATCATCAGCAAAATCTCTTTATTCAGATTTCCTCTTTTTTTCATCCGTTTCCTTTTACACCTGTGCATTTTCCACAGACGTCCTCTCCTTCTATACTATATTAGCAAAATTTTTGCTTAAAATCAATTATAG
>JAUNJL010000099.1 GCA_030533315.1 Eubacteriales bacterium | reverse complement strand
TTGATGCAGGATTTAAAAGCCCAGCTTTTCTCCGCAGAGAACGATCTGGATCCTGCCGGGAGTCCGGGAATAGCGGGTGACCAGGATCTGGCAGCAGATGCAGTCAGGGCTGACGCAGTCCGCACACAGGCCGGTCTTGGCGCAGGGAGTGTCCGCTTTTACCCGGATCGCATTGGGAGGACAGGCATGGGTACGGATGCGGGTCATGGCCTCCTGGATATTGCCGCACAGCTTGTCCATGCTGGCCAGCACGATGACATGGGCGGGGCCGTGGGAAATGCAGGCGACCCGGTTGGCGTTTCCGTCGATGTTTACCAGCTCTCCCTCCTTGGTGAAGGCGTTGGTGCTGGTGAGAAAATAGTCGGCGCAGACGATCTGGCCGTAGAGAGCCCTTGCCTCCTCCGGCGTGGAAGCACTTTTTCGGTCGATAAAGTGATAGGGACCGTCCTGGACGGCACAAAAGACGCCGGCCTGTGCCATGGACTCACTGCCGCCCCAGGTCACGGAGGAGCCTTCCGGGATCATGGAGAGGATCTGCTCTCTCGCCTCGGCAGCGGTGGGGCAGTAGACGGCCTCCATCCCTCTTTTTTGGAACTTTTTTGTTAAAACCTCTGCTGTGTGTGCGTAGCTTTCTGTAATGTAGGACATGTGGTGAAGAACTCCTTTCGTTATTTTTTGGCCGAAGCCCTGGAAACATTATACACCCATTCCTCTCCTAAAGAAAAGAAATTTGGGAATAAACTTTCCAGGCGTGTTTTTGGCGGTGGTGGCGGGGCATTTTCTCCCACTTAGCCCAGATGGTTTCCAAATTAAGCTTTTTTCTT
Organism: Eubacteriales bacterium; assembly: GCA_030533315.1. The sequence continues at coordinate 6,063 of JAUNJL010000099.1, read as the reverse complement.
CATAAAAGGTTTGCCACGGAGGAGATTGGGTATTATAATGGAAAAGAAGCCCAGGCGCAAAGAGCTGAGGCGTGAAGAAAAGGAGGCCTGGTGGCAGGGATGCCAGGCCTGCTGTCTGGTACAAAGAGGGTGCAACGAAAGGAGAAGAAAAATGAATAAGTGGAAGAAAGCCTTTGCCGGAGTGTTGTGCATGATGATGGTGGAAACACCGGCGGTCCTCCAGATGCCCGCAGTCGTGTACGGGGAGGAAGCCGTGCAGGCGGAGACTGCCGTAAAGGACGGGCTGGTTCGGGAGAACGGAAAGCTTTGCTGCTACATAGAGGGGAAGAGGCAGACTGGCTGGAGAAACGTTACGGCCACCGAAAACGGTAAGACGGTGACGAACCGCTATTATTTTGCTAAGAATGGGCAGGCCTGTGCGGCCACGGCGGCACAGAAGACCCTGGTGAAAAAGATCGGCGGAAAATATTACGGTTTTGACACCCAGGGCAGGATGATCAAAAATAGATTTTGCAGCGCGAAGGTGAAAAAAGGAAGAAAGACGGTGACGAACCGTTATTATTTTGGGAAGAACGGGGCGGCCTGCACAGGCAAAACCGTGAACGGCGTCTGTGAGATCGGTTTGAAGAAGGTGAAGGGAAAAACCTATGGCTTTGGTGCAGACGGAAATATGGCGAGAGGGATCTTTGTCAAGGGCACGAAGTTTTATGCGTTCAACAAGAAAAACGGTGTGTATGACAAGGCAAGGTCCAGGCAGCTGAACAGTGCCGCCGGCTATGAGAAGGATGCTTCTACCATCCGCAAGCTCCTGGGAAGTCCCAAGAAGACGGTCAAGATTCACGGCTGCTACGCCCCCGAATCTGTAGGGAATGAATATATCCTGCATTACGACAATTTTGTGCTGAATATTTTCCGGTACAATGGAAGCGGAAAGGAGATCGTGATCGGGGCCATGGCGGCTTAAGGTTAGGGAGGAACGAAAGATGAAAAGGATGGCGTGGAAGAAGAGGATATTGTTTTTGCTGCTCTGTGTTCTTTTTGCCGGGACAGCCTTTGCCCCCACAAGGACGATGGCTGCGGCAAAGTCCAGCAAGAAGGTTTCCGTATCAAAGAAAAAACCGTTCAATGGATGGTACACTTTCCCCAGCGGAAAAAAGCGTTATTACAGAAGGGGAAAGTATCTCACCGGGCTGAAAAAGGTTCACGAGAAGACGTATCTTTTCAACATCCGGGGAGTCAGGCTCACTGGAACGCAGAAGGTGGGAAGGAAGATCTACTATCTGAATGAGAAGGGCGTCCTGCAGGTAAAGAAGCTGGGGAACAATTATTACTATGCCAATGGAAAGAGGCTGCCGGAAACGGAGGCCAGGAATTTTGCCGTTATGGAGAGGGCAAGGGAAATCGTGGCCCAGATCACCAATAACCAGATGAGTGATTCCTATAAGCTGAAGGTCTGCTTCGACTGGGTGATCCGAAAGCCCTACGTGACCAGGCGTCAGTTCAGCAATTTTGAGGGATGGCCGGCTGTTTATGCGGATGATCATTTCCTTTTGGGAGGAGGCAATTGCTTCTCCGACGCAGCGGCTTTCGCCTATCTGGCAAAGGCTGTGGGCTACAAAAATGTCAACGTCTGTGTGGACAGCAAGGGTCAGGGAGGACACGCCTGGGCGGAGGTCAATGGGCTTTGCTACGATCCCCTGTTTGCGGAGGCAAAAAATTACGCACAGTATTTTGGAACCAGATACGGCGTATATCCTCTTTCTGCGATCCTGCGCATCCCAGTGTAAGGCTGGACTGCGGGGAACCCAGGAGAATGTGAGTAACTGTTTAGCCAGGCCGGCGCATTTGCGGCGCCGGCCCTTAGAAAATGATGGCCATGTGCAAAAACGGGCCCTCCAGGCGGTCTTTTCAGGTTTTTGCCTATGGCAGTTCAGGAGTCAGAGTTGTTATGAAAAAAGTAATGGAACTTATGGCGGAGGAGCTTTCCGCTGCATTTGAAAGGGCTGGTTATGACCCCTCCTACGGGAGGGTGGCTGTATCCAACCGGCCGGATCTCTGTGAATTTCAGTGTAATGGGGCCATGGCGGGGGCCAAGGCGTACAAAAAAGCCCCCTTCCAGATCGCCTCGGAGGTGGTGGAGCAGCTGAAGGATTCCCAGGTGTTTTCCATGGTGGAGATGGTAAAGCCGGGCTTTATCAATCTGAAGCTGAGGGAGGACTTTTTGGCGGAATACCTGAAGGAAATGGAGACGGATGAGAAGCTTTCCGTTGATGCGGCAAAAAAGCCCAAGACCATCATCATCGATTACGGGGGACCAAACGTGGCCAAGCCCCTTCACGTGGGGCACCTTCGTTCTGCCATCATCGGGGAGAGCATCAAGCGGATCGGCAGGTACCTGGGACACAAGGTGATCGGAGACGTGCATCTGGGGGACTGGGGACTGCAGATGGGATTGATCATCACGGAGTTGAGGCACCGGAAGCCGGAGCTTGTCTATTTCGACGAGGGCTACGACGGGGAATATCCCGGGGAGGCGCCCTTTACCATCGGTGAGCTGGAGGAGATCTATCCCTGTGCCAGCGAGAAGTCAAAAAAGGACGAGGCCTTCCGGGCGGAGGCCCTGGAGGCCACCCATCTTCTGCAGCAGGGAAAGCCGGGGTATATGGCTCTGTGGAACCACATCATGGAGGTTTCCGTGACGGATCTGAAGAGGAATTATGCCCGGCTGGACGTCACCTTCGACCTTTGGAAAAAGGAGTCTGACGCACAGCCCTACATCCCGGACATGGTGCAGAGGATGAAGGAGGAGGGCTATGCCTACGAGGATCAGGGAGCCCTTGTGGTGGATGTGAAGGAGGAGGGAGATACCAAGGAGATTCCTCCCTGCATTCTTCTGAAATCGGACGGTGCTTCCCTGTATACCACCACGGATCTGGCCACCATCGTGGAGCGGATGAAGCTGTTTGAGCCGGACGAGATCCTTTATGTTGTGGACAAGCGTCAGGAGCTGCACTTTATCCAGGTTTTCCGGTGTGCCAGAAAGACCGGCCTGGTGAAGGAGGACACGAAGCTTTCCTTCCTGGGTTTTGGCACCATGAATGGAAAGGACGGCAAGCCCTTCAAGACGCGGGAGGGCGGTGTGATGCGGCTGGAAAACCTGATCGGGGACATTGAAGGGGAAATGTTCACGAAGATCGTGGAAAACCGAAGCGTCAGGGACAAGGACGCCCAGGAGACGGCGAAGATTGTGGGACTTTCCGCCATCAAGTACGGGGATCTGTCAAACCAGGCTACGAAGGACTATATTTTTGACATCGACCGCTTTACCTCCTTCGAGGGAAATACCGGCCCGTACATCCTGTATACCATCGTTCGCATAAAATCCATCCTTGCCCGTTTTGCTCAGGAGGGAGGAGATGCGGAGGCGGGCAGTCTTCTTCCCGCAGAGAGCACCAGCGAAAAGAATCTGATGCTCCAGCTTACCGGATTTGGGACGACGGTGGAGAGTGCCTTTGAGGAAAAGGCGCCTCACAGGATCTGTGCCTATATCTACGAGGTTTCCAACGCTTTCAACAGCTTTTATCATGAGACCAGGATCCTCAGCGAGGAGGACAAGGGGAGGAAGCAGTCCTACATCCGTCTTCTCGCTTTGACAAAGCGCATTCTGGAGACCAGCATCCAGCTTCTGGGCTTTTCGGCTCCAGAAAAAATGTAAGAAAAAATCGATTTGAGATCAGTGCGGCAGGTACCCGGCAGGGCTCCTGCCGCTTTTCTTTCTTGCGTGCGCCTTCCGGGCCGTTCTTTTGTACAGGGCGGGGAGATTTTTTGCTGGGAAACGCGAATGACGGATGGGGCGGCTGGAGTGGGGAAGGGTCACAAAAGATGGGCTTTTCAAATGGCGGAGGCTGTGCTATAATCAAACATTATCGGAATTGGATCCGTAGGATCGTCTTTTTATTTCTAAGCCGGCAGTTCGCCGGGATTTTCAGACTGTGACGAAAGAGAATTTCAAAGTGTGGTGGAGAACGCTTTTATCGTTTTTGATAGAGGACGGGCTTTATGATGGAAAATGGCGTTGACGAAAAACGATTTTTATGCGTAAGGGAAAATGGTCAGGGAAAGTGGTGGAGTGGATGGATCTTACCGGTAAGATATTAAAGGGGAGATATTGTATTTTGGAGCACATCGGCTCCGGGGGGAACGGACAGCTTTATCTGGCAAGAGACCTGGAGCTGGGGTGCCTGTGGGCGGTGAAGGAGATCCCTCTGTCCCAAAAAAGGGAGGCAAAGCTTCTGCGTCTGCTGGAGCACCCGGCGATGCCCCGGATGGTGGACTATGTGGAAAAAGAAGAATTTTGCTATCTGGTCATGGAGTACGTTCGGGGAAAATCTCTCCGGCAGTGGCTACAGGAGGGGAGGCGCTTTGGGACGGAGGAGCTTTTGGAGATGGCTGCTGCTATGGTCCAGGTGCTGGGCTATCTCCACGGCCGTAAGCCGCCGGTTTATTATGGGGACCTGAAACCGGCGAATCTGATGCTGACTCCCAGGGGAGAGCTGTATCTGGTGGATTTTGGGAGTGCGGTCGCAGGATATTTTGAGGGGCTGGCCCTGTGTCAGGGGACGAAAGAATTTGCGGCCCCGGAGCAGTTTCAGGGAAGAATCGGCAGATCCAGTGACGTTTATGGATTTGGAAAGACCATGAGGGCCCTTATGGGAAAGAGGGAGCTGGTCCATTACTGGAGGGCTCCGGCTCTTTGGCTTTTTTTAAGAAAATGCTGCCAAAGGGAGGAGGGAAAGCGGTATCAGACCATGGAGGAGGCTGGGGAGGCTCTGGAAAAAATAAGAAAGGGGATGGGAAAGAGAAGACAGGCGGCCGCAGCCCTGCTGACCTGGCTGTCGCTTTTGGCTCTTTTGGGAGTCTCTCTTCTGGGGACGGAGAGGAAACCGGATTTTTGGCAGGCCTTTACGGAGGTTACGGAGATTTATTATGGGGAGGATATGAGGGGGACGGATCAGGAGAAAAAAAGGCAGGCCCTGGAAAGGGTGGAGGAGGGGCTGCACGCCCTTTTGCGAAGCTATACCGGTGAAGAGGAGCAGTCCTATCTTCTGCGGCTTTTGGAGGCCAACCAGGATCTGAAGGAAAGCTTGGAGGAAAAACAGGAGGGTGCGGGATGAGATACGGGGAAAAATGGAGAAAGAAGGGGGCATGGGCCTTGGGGACGGCCCTGCTGCTGATGGGGACGGCGGTTTTTGGACAGGAGTTTGGGGGCTTTGACGTGGAGATCTCCACGGAGGGGCTGGAAGCCGCCTGGGAGGGAGGCGAGATGTCAGGGTCGTCCTCCGATGAGCCCCAGGAGGCATGGGAGCCCTGGGAACGAGAGATGGATAGGGAACAAGAGCAGCCGGTCCCGGAGGAGCAGGAGGCGCCGCCGGTCCAGGCCTGGCCGGAGGGGGATGGCGGCCTTTTCGGGGATGGCTTTGGGGACGCCGTTTCCGGGAGGGAGTCTTCCTCCCGGCCCGCCTCTGCCGGGTCAGACCCTGCCGGTCAAAAAACAACGTCTCCCGCCGGGGCAGGCACCGGCGGCCAGGCATCCCCGGTCGTGACACCGCCGCCTACTATAGCGCCGTCCCCTACTGCGGCGCCCACTCACACTGCGGCGCCGTCCCCCACCTCAGTCCTTCAGACGCCGACACCGATGGTCACGAAGGCTCCCACCGCTGGGCCGACTGCCGTACCGTCCCCCACCGCCGCGCCTGCGGCGGTTCCCTCCCCTTCTGAAGAGTCTTCTTTCGGGAAGGATGAAAAAAGGCCGAAGGTCCGCATGGTACACAAAAAGCGGCTGAACCCGGGAGAGATCCCGGAAATTTCAGTACAGACCCGGGCGGGGGTACAGCTTTTGTCCTTCCGCATGGACGGCCGGGAAATTCCCTGGGAGAAAAGGGGAAAAAGCTTCCTGGCAAAAGTGGCCGTCCAGGAAAACAGCCGTTCCATAGACGTCCTTTTTCTCTTGGACGGAAGGTGGATGGTTCCCATGGAGACCTGGGAGCTGTCCCGCCCCAAAGG
>JAUNJL010000098.1 GCA_030533315.1 Eubacteriales bacterium | reverse complement strand
CAGATAAGAACTTCTAGGCGCACTTTTGTTTCTCGGGCGGCGGGTAAATGAAATAATGGTGAAAAGGAGCCGTGGCACAGGGTTTGTGTGCTGCGGCTCCTTTGGTTATTGGTTGTTTTTTGGGTGGTGATTACCTTGCTGGTGATCACATATGAGTTTTTTCATATTCCAATATGCGGTCTACTTTTTTTCCGGAACGTTCGTTGTATACGTACGTGCGGGAAAGATATTCCCTGATGATTTCCTCCGCCAGCTTGATTCCCGTCACCTGGCTTCCCAGGGTGATGATATTACAGTTGTTGCTGAGACATGCCCTCTGCGCAGAGTAAACGTCTCCCACCACAGCTGCATAGGCCCCTTTTACTTTATTGGCAGCCAGCATCACCCCAATGCCCGTTCCGCAAAACAGGATTCCCTTCTCGTATTTTCCTGCTGCCACTGCCTCTCCTACCTGGATCGCCACATTGGCGTAAATAGGATCCGTACTCCCGAAATCCGTCACCTCATGACCCAGGCTTTCGATAAATTGTATTAACTGGATTTTAAACTGCTCCGCATTTGGATCGCATCCCACTGCAATTTTCATAGATGACTGCTCCTTTAACCTGATATTATTCCAGAACCTTTTTCATTCCGTCTGCCATCGCCTGAAGGATGATGCAGCAGGAAGTGGCTCCCGCATCCAAGACCCCTCTTGATCGTTCTCCCAGACGCGATGCCCGGCCATACATGGCGACCATGTCCTTCGTGGATTCTTTTCCCTTTTCTGCACATTCCTTCATCTCGTCCAGCGCAGCCGCGAAATCGGTTCCATCTTCCACGGCCTTTTTCAGACATTCCACGCATGGATTCAAGGTATCCACCAGAGTCTTGTCTCCTGGTCTTGCATCAACGATCCCGTAGAGCCCCTGAAGCCCTGCGTCCAGCATTTTATAGAAGGTCTCCATGGTAATGACCTCCGCATCCTCTGCGGCATCCGCCATCTCCATGAATATTGTCCCATAAATAGGACCCATAGATCCTCCGATTTCATTCAGCAGTACCATTCCCAGGTCCGTCAGCCCATCGGTAAAGGCTGTTTCCTCTTCTCCTAAACGGTCGCCATATGTAACGAAGCCTTTGTTCATATTCATTCCATGGTCTCCATCACCGATCAGCCCATCAATATCCCCCAGGTATTGCTTATTTTCATGGACAGCCTGAACCATCTCCAGCAAAATCCTTCGGCCATTCGCATTTTTTATCACCATTTCGTCCTACCCTCCAAAATCAAAACTGCTTTAATCCCATCGTATTGCAATCCAGATCGATCAGCTCCTTCAGCTCCTCGTCAAGCTTCATAACTGTCAAGGTAGCTCCCATCATGTCAAGGGAGGTGAAATAGTTCCCCACATAAGATTTGTGGATTTTGATCCCCGCCTCTCCCAACAGCTTCTCAATCTCGTTGTACAGCACATACAGCTCCATAACAGGGGTTGCTCCAAGTCCGGATACCAATACCACAACCTCGTCTCCTGACTGGAAAGGATAGTCTGGAACAACCACATCCACCATCCGTTTTGCCATCTTATCCGCCGTCTCCAGCTGGCAAACCTCTATGCCTGGCTCCCCATGGTGTCCGATACCCACCTCCATGGTGCCGTCCTGAATTTCAAAATTAGGATGTCCCACAGCCGGCAGTGTACACGGAGTCAGACCAATCCCCACACTCCTGGTGTTGTCGATCGCCTTCCGTGCGGCAGCGATCACCTGATCCAAATCTCCGCCTTTCGCAGCCTTGGCGCCGCCGCACTTCCACATCAGGATCTCTCCTGCCACACCCCGGCGTTTTTCTCTCTGATCCTTAGGTGCGGAAGCAACATCATCGTTGGCCACAACCGTCTTTACCGTCAAGCCCTCTTTCTTTGCCATGCGGACGGCCATCTTCACGTTCATGTTGTCCCCTGAATAGTTTCCATATAGGCAGGCCACTCCTTTGCCGCCGTCAGCTGCCTTAAAAGCATCTAAAAAGGCAGCCGCAGTAGGTGAGGAGCAGATTTCTCCCACAGCCGCAGCGTCACACATATTTTTTCCCACGTACCCGATGAAAGCAGGCTTGTGACCGGATCCGCCTCCCGTCACCACGCCGACCTTCCCAGCCACAGGCGCCTCCACCGCCGCCAATACTCTCGGATGCTGGGTCTTCTTCACGATATCTCCATGGTTTTTGACAAACCCCTCCAGCATTTCATCCACAATGTGATCCGGATCGTTCAAAATTCTCTGCATATTCTTTACTCCTCATACTTGTTATGAAACAAAATCTATGGTTTCCGCTTATTTGATGGTATACCCTCCATCGATCAGAAGATTATGACCCGTGATCATAGCCGCACCCTTGCTGCACAGGAATGCGATCACAGATGCGATCTCCTCCGGCTCTGCAAAACGCTCTGCAGGTATCTCCTTTTTAAACGCATCTCCCACCGGACCATCCCAGGCCTTATGGCCCAAAGCCGTCAGAACCACCGTGGGAGCCACCGCATTTACACGAATGCCATATTTTCCCCACTCCATTGCCAAAACCTTTGTCATTGCGATGATCCCGCCCTTTGCCGCACAGTATGCCACGTGCTTATCCAGGGCAATGACTCCCGCCTGAGAGGCGATGTTAATGATATTTCCATGAACCTGATTGTCGATCATATACTTTCCAACAGCCTGAGCCATGAAAAAGCTGGCAGAAAGGTTGATATCTATCGTCCTGGTCCAGTAAGACTCCGGAAGGATCTCCGCACTTTCAAGAGCCACGATCCCCGCACAGTTCACAAGGATATCGATCTTTCCAAAGGCCTTCACGCCCTCTTCAATGACCTTGGCCCTGTACTCCCCGTCGCAGACATTCCCGGCAACCCCGATGGCACACGCTCCGCCCATATCCTTGGCGATCTTTTCCACCTCCGGATTCAGATCGGCCAACACAACATTGGCTCCCTGCTTCAAGAAATACTCTGCCGTCGTATTCCCAATGCCGGCGGCTCCGCCTGTGATCACAGCCGTCTTTCCCTGAAGGCCATAATTCATCTCCATGATCTCTTCTTTCAAAAAGTTATCTAACATCTGCCTATCCTCCTATACTTCAATCTGTAAATGAGTGTATTTCCCCCTATTTCGGGTACAAAATGGCGGGTGGGCCATTTTACCTGCGCCGCCCGCCATCTTCTTCAACATTTCCGCAAGGATGCGTACTCCCTGCTCATCTATACGACAGCATGAAATCAATATCTGTCTACAAATTCCTCCACATTGTCAGGAGTGATCATCTGGAATGGGATCCAGATCTCCTTCTCCACCTCTTCTCCGTTCAGATAGGCAACCGCTGCGTCGATGGCTCCCTGGATCTGTCCTTCTGCATCCTGGAAGTCAGAAGCGATCATACCACCGTTCTGCACAGCTGCAACAGCATCTGTCACACCGTCGATCCCGATACAAGGAATATCATATCCCTCTGCCTCGATTGCCTGACGTGCGCCAAGAGCCATCTCATCATTCTCCGCCACCACGGCGTCGATCTCATCTCCATGAGCCGTCAGCCACGTCTCCATCAGAGTCATAGCCTCAGAGCGTGACCAGTTCGCCGTATTGTACTCCAGGATCTCGATCTTCTCATAATTTTCCAGAACATTGTTGATTCCTTCCCAGCGCTGAAGCTGTGCTGACTGTCCCATCGGGCCCTCAATGATCACGATATTAAACTCATCGGACTCCATGTAGTCGATCATGTACTGCATGATCTCCTCGCCGGCGCTGACGTCCTGAGAACCAACGTAAGCGGTGAGCTTATCCGTGTTTACCATGGTGTTGACACCGAATACCGGGATACCTGCCTCCTCTGCAACCTCAACACAGGCAACGCAGGCATCTGCATCCTGGGGGTTCAGGATGATCGCATCCACTCCATCTGCGATCATGGTCTCCACCTGCTCCAGCTGGGTAGCGGCGTCATTCTTGCCACTGTAGGAAGTATAGGAAATGCCATTCTCCTCACAGTATTTTTTCGCCGCATTGTCCATTCTTGTGCAGAACTCCGTCTCCAGGCTGTAGAAGGTTGCGCCGATGGAAATGTCCGTTTTCTCTTCTGCCTGTACAGAAATCCCTCCTGCCAGCGTCATAACCATGGAACCTGCCATAAGTAATGATAATCTGCCTCTCTTTGTCATTTTCGTTTCCTCCTTTTGATTGATTAATAGATATTTAAAAATTTTTTATAAAGCTCATTTTGTTTTCGGCCGCTTTCACGAAAGCCCGCCCTTTGATCAGTCGGAGCTGAGACCGTCCAGCATAACTGCGGCGATCACCACAAAACCCTTGATGATCATCTGGTAGTAAGCCGTCACTCCCGCCATGTCAAGTCCGTTGGTAAGGCACTGCATCAGCAAAATACCTACGATCGTTCCCCAAAGCCTGCCTTTTCCTCCCGCCAGGCTCGTACCGCCGATCACCACCATGGCAATGGCATCCGTCTCATACCCGTCCCCAGTGGAGGTGACACCGGAAGTCACCCGGGCGGTGGTGATGATCCCCGCCAGAGCGGACAGAACTCCCGACAGAATATACACAGAAGCCGTTATTTTCTTTACGTTGATACCAGATACCCTGGCGGCCCTTGCGTTTCCTCCCACTGCGATCACGTATCTTCCATATCTGGTTTTGTATAAGAGCATAAAGCAGACGATCAGGATCACGGTAAAGATCACGATGGGTATGGGCAGAAACCCAGCGATCATGCCGCTTCCAATAAACTTAAACGCATCGTTCAGATTCGGGATAGGCTTCGCCTCTGTGAGAATGTATGTAAGCCCCTTTGCAATGCTCATGGATCCAAGTGTCCCCACAAAAGCCGGAACCTTCAGATAGGCAACACAGACGCCATTAAAAATACCTATGATGAGCCCCATCAAAATCCCCACGGCCACGGCTGCAACCCACGGCAGGTTCATGCTGTTCTGTGCAAAATACGCAGAATACATACCCGCACATCCCATCACCGCACCTACGGAAAGGTCGATCCCTCCGGTGAGGCACACAAAGGTCATCCCCACCGCCAAAAGCCCGTTAATGGATGCCAGTCTCAAAACATTTCGTATATTGAGAGGGCTTATAAACCGAGGCTTTAATATGGTCATCACAACGCAAAGCACAATCAATGCGATCAACGATCCATATTTTGAAATAAAATTTTTTCGTGACTGCGACTTCATTGCAGCACTCATTTCATCCGTCGCTTCTTTTCCCATGGTCTTCTTTCTCCCTCCTTACATATACTGCATGGCCATGTGCATAATGGCCTTCTGGGCAAACTCTTCTTTTCTCAGCTCACCACTGATCTTGTGATTGCTCAGGACAAGGATCCTGTCGGACATTCCCATGGCCTCCGGCATCTCCGAGGAGATCATGATGATCGCCTTTCCCTGTGAGACAAAATCATTCATCAGCTTATATATCTCCGCCTTCGCTCCCACGTCGATCCCTCTGGTCGGCTCGTCCAGAATGATGATATCGGGATCCTTCAGCATCCATTTCGCAATGACCACCTTCTGTTGGTTTCCACCGGACAGCATCTTCACAGCCAGGTTGGGGCTGACTGTTTTCACCCTCAGCTCCTTGATCTCCTTCTCGACCTGATTCTTTTCTTCTTTCCCCTTGATAAACAGTTTTCCCGACAGACTTTTCAGGGAAGGAAGGGTGATATTGTGGCCGATGCTCATGGGAAGAACCAGCCCTTCCCCTTTCCGGTCCTCCGTCACGTAAGCGATCTTGCTGTTTATGGCATCCTCAGGCTTCTTGAAGGATACCTTCTTGCCATGAAGAATGATCTCACCGCTCTCCGGCTTCGTCATCCCAAACAAGGCCTGCATGGTCTCCGTCCTGCCAGCCCCCACCAGACCCACCAAGCCGAGGATCTCGCCTCTGTGAAGCTTAAAGCTCACATTCTCAAAATTCCCCTTTTGGGTCAGATTTTTCAGCTCCAAAATCACCTCACCAATATGAGGCTCCCTCGCCGGATACTGTTCTGTAAGCTCCCTTCCCACCATGGCCCTGATCACCATGTCATTGGTAACGCTTTTGGTGGGCCAGGTCTCAATGCTGTGTCCGTCCCGCAGCACCGTGATCTCATCTGTGATGGTGTATACCTCGTCCATCTTATGGGAGATATAGATCACCCCCGTGTTGCGCAGCTTCATATCACGGATGATCCCGTACAGATTCTCTACCTCCTTGTCCGTGATAGAGGAAGTGGGCTCGTCCATGATCACGATCTTCGCATTTTTGGAAACCGCCTTTGCGATCTCCACCACCTGCTGATCCGCCACACGAAGCTTTCCCATCTTTGTCTTGGGATTCAGATCTATGTTCAGCAACTTCAAAAGCTTTTCCGTTTCCCTGTACATTTTTTTATAATCAATAAACCCGTTCTTTACAGGCTCACATCCCAGGAAAATATTCTCGGCGATGGACATCTCTGAAACTGTGGACAATTCCTGATGGATCATCGCAATTCCCAGCCTCTGAGCATCCAAAGGAGATTCTATGTTGACCTCCTTTCCCTCAATGCGGATCACTCCTCCATCCCTTTTGTGTATTCCCACCAGGATATTCATAAGGGTGGACTTCCCCGCCCCGTTTTCGCCCATTAATGCGTGGACCGTACCAGCCTCAAGCTTGAAATTTACAGAATGCAAAACCTGGTTTCCATAAAAGCTCTTCTTGATGCCTTCCATCTCCAGCAGACTCATATCTTCACCTCCTGTTTCCTTTCTTGTCATGTCCCCATCTTAGCATATCCTCCCCTGTGCCAAAAGGGGATTCTCATCCGAAAAGGAGGGGGTATCTTACGATTTTCGCAAAAAAT
>JAUNJL010000026.1 GCA_030533315.1 Eubacteriales bacterium | reverse complement strand
CCCTTGTGCTGCGTACCCGAAGCGGGCTTTTGTGCGGCAGTGGATAAGCTTTTTGCAGCATCTGTGGTGTTTGATGATGGACATCCTTATGGTTATGGTGTATAGTAGTTATGAAGAAAACGATGCAGAGGAAGGACAGGCCCGGGGGAGGGCCTGTTTTCAGGGTAAAGGAGTGTTAAAATGTCATCCAAGATCGGAAGAAACGAACCCTGCTGGTGCGGCAGCGGGAAAAAATATAAGAAATGTCATGAGGCGTTTGATGAGAAACTGGAGGCTTTTCGGCAAAAGGGATATGCCGTTCCCCAGCAGAGCATGATCAAGACGCCGGAGCAGATTCAGGGCATCAAAGAGAGCTGCAGGATCAACGTCGCCGTTTTGGACTATGTGGCGGAGCGTATTGGCCCGGGGGTGACGACCCAGGAGATCGACGACTGGGTGCATGAGGAGACGGTGCGCCGGGGAGGCATACCGGCGCCCCTGGATTATGAGGGCTACCCCAAAAGCGTCTGCACCTCCATCAACGAAGTGGTGTGTCACGGGATTCCCTCCCAGGACGTGGTCTTGAAGGAGGGGGACATCGTAAACGTGGATATCTCCACCATATATCAGGGATATTTTTCCGATTCCTCCCGTATGTTCATCATCGGAGAGACGACCCCGGAAAAGGAGCGCCTGGTAAAGGCGGCAAAGGAATGCGTGGAGGTGGGCGTAAGCCAGGTGAAGCCCTGGACTCCCATTGGCAACATGGGACACGCGGTCCATGAGCACGCCAAAAAGAACGGCTTTACGGTGGTGAGGGAGATCGGCGGCCACGGCATCGGCCTGGAGTTTCACGAGGATCCCTGGGTCAGCTATACTTCCCAGGAGAACAGCGGCATCCTCATGGTGCCGGGCATGATGTTCACCATCGAGCCCATGGTGAATATGGGCGGCCCGGAGGTGGAAACCGATGAGGAGGACGGCTGGACGGTGCGCACAAGAGACGGCCTTCCCTCCGCCCAGTGGGAGGTGACGGTGCTGGTGACAGAGGAGGGCTGCCAGGTGGTCTGCTGGTAAAAAAGCTTGTTCTGTCCGCTGCGGCGAAGCAGTACGGCATCCCGGAGCCGGTTCCGGGACAGGAAAAATCTGGGTCAAAAAATAGAAAAAATACCTGTTGCATTCCCATATGTTCTATAGTATAATTACTTACGTTGTGAAAAAAGATGGTCCTCTGTTACCGCATGGGTATTAAGAACATCCAGAAGAATAGGAGAGAATAACATGAACGAAATTATCAGAAACATTGAAGCTGAGCAGCTGAAGGCAGAGGTTCCGCAGTTCCGGGTGGGCGATACCGTAAGGGTACACGCTTTGATCAAGGAGGGTAACCGCGAGAGGATCCAGATCTTCGAGGGTACGGTGCTGAAGAGACAGGGCGGAGGCTCCAGAGAGACCTTTACCGTAAGGAAGAAGTCCAACGGCGTTGGCGTAGAGAAGACATGGCCTGTTCATTCCCCACACGTGAAGGATGTGGAGGTTGTGCGCTACGGTAAGGTGCGCCGTGCGAAGCTGTACTATCTGAGAGATCGGGTAGGCAAGGCTGCAAAGGTAAAAGAGCTGGTAAAATAATTTGGCGGTCCGGCGAAGCGCTGTGGGATCGCTCCAGCCGGATGGCGGGGCCTTCTGCACGGGGCAAAGCCTGGGGATGTGCTGAATTTTATAGGTGAGAGACGGGGACAATAACGACTGGGTATTGTCCCTGTTTTTCTATCGGCTTTTGTGCCGGGCGGACAGGGGGAGTTTGACATGAAGGGAAAAAAATGGAAGGATACGCAGGCCTTTTCCGATGCAAAAGAAAAGCTGGAGGACAAGCGGGTGCGGGGCGGCCTTGTCTGGTTCTTTGAGATCTTGGTGACCCTGGCCTTTGCGGCCCTTGTGGCCATTGTCCTTTTTCAGTCCGTCACCATGCAGGAGAGCTCCATGGAGCCTACGCTGACGGTGGGGGACCGGTATTTCATGAATCGGGTAATTTACAAGGTCTCCTCCCCGGAGAGAGGGGACGTCATCGTGTTTCGGACAAACGGGAGCGATGATGCGGCCCTTCACATCCGGCGGGTGATCGGGCTTCCCGGGGAGACGATCCAGATCGTGGACGGGCAGATCCTTATTGACGGCGAGACCTACAAGGAGGGGAAGGACTTTCCCGCGATCAGCAACCCCGGAGCTGCGGCGAACCCTGTCTCCCTGGAATCCGGGGAATACTTCGTGCTGGGGGACAATCGGAACAACAGCGAGGACAGCCGCTACGGCGATATCGGAAAGGTGAACAAGAAATACATCACAGGCAAGCTGTGGTTTCAGATCGCTCCCGTCAAGGAGATGGGATTTTTTCAGAACTGACAGAAATGGGAGGGCGATGTACCCTGCCGAAGGGTTACAAAGGAGGTATCTATGAACGTACAGTGGTATCCTGGCCATATGACCAAGGCCAAGCGGCAGATGCAGGAGGATATCAAGCTGATCGACCTGATCATAGAGCTGGTGGATGCCCGGGTTCCGCTGTCCAGCCGGAATCCGGATATTGACCAGCTTGGGCAGAACAAGGCGAGGCTGATCCTTCTGAACAAGGCGGACCTGGCGGATGAGAGACAGAATGAGGCATGGAAGGCCTATTTTCAGGAAAAGGGATTTTTTGTGGTAAAGGTAAATTCCAGGAGCGGCGCCGGTATGAAGGCCATCCAGGGAGTGATCCAGGAGGCCTGCAGGGAGAAGATCGAGAGAGACCGGAAGAGAGGCATCAAAAACCGGCCCATCCGAGCCATGGTGGTGGGGATCCCCAATGTGGGAAAATCCACCTTTATCAACACCTTTGCCGGAAAGGCCTGTACAAAAACTGGGAACAGGCCGGGGGTGACGAAGGGAAAGCAGTGGATCCGCCTGAACAAGGGAGTGGAGCTTTTGGACACACCGGGCATCCTTTGGCCAAAGTTTGAGGATCCCCTGGTGGGAGCGCGGCTGGCCTGCATCGGCTCAGTGAAGGACGACATCCTGAATCTGGAGGAGCTTTCCCTGGATCTGATCGCCTACCTGAAAAAACGGTATCCCCAGGCCCTGGGGGAACGCTACGGCCTGGAGGAGGGCCTGGAGCCGGCGGAGCTTTTGGGAGACATTGCAAGGACCAGGGGCTGCCTGAAAAAGGGGGAGGCCCTGGATTATGAAAAGGCCGCAGCCCTTCTTTTTGACGATTTCCGATCCGGGAAGCTGGGGCGGATCACGCTGGAATGGGTGGACGAAGGGAGCAGGACATGAGGACCATCGCCCAGATCAGAGAGCTGCTGGAAAAGGCCGGCCCAGAGGAGCGGGAGGCCCTGCACAGGGAGCTTTGCCAGGATGGGCGAAAGGGCGTTCAAAGGCTTTTGGCTCAGTACGAAAAGCGGGTGAAGGCCTATGAGCAGGAGCTTGAGAGGATCTGGGCCATGAAGGAGTATGAGAGGAGGTATCAGGACGCAGGCTATCTCTGCGGCATCGACGAGGTGGGGAGAGGACCGCTGGCGGGGCCCGTGGTGGCCTGCGCCCTGATCCTGCCGAAGGACTGCCAGATCCTGTACCTCAATGATTCCAAACAGCTTTCTCAGAAAAAAAGGGAGGAGCTTTATGAGGTGATCCTAGGGGAGGCGATCAGCGTGGGGATCGGTATGGCGGATCACAAAAGGATCGACCAGATCAACATCTTAAACGCTACCTATGAGGCCATGGGGGAGGCTGTGGAAAAGCTTTCACCCAGGCCGGATCTTCTGCTGATCGACGCGGTGACCATTCCCGGGCTCCACATTCCCCAGGTACCTATTGTGAAGGGGGACGCAAAAAGCGTGTCCATCGCGGCGGCCAGCATCGTGGCAAAGGTGACCAGGGACCGGATGATGGAGGATTATGACCGTGAGTTCCCGGGCTATGGCTTTGCCTCCAACAAGGGCTATGGCTCCGCCGCGCACATCCAGGCCCTGAAGGAGCTGGGGCCTTCTCCCATCCACAGGAGAAGCTTTATCGGGAACTTTATTTCCTGAGGCGCAGCCGTTTGCCAGGCTGTTCCTGAGAAGACATGGCGAAAGGCTTTACAAAAGATACCGACACGAAATGAAGAAAGAGAAGAAGGATATCTGGGGAGGAAGGTCAACAAACGGCTTGTGGGCGGATATTTCGAGGATATGGCGGCCCGGCATCTGGAGGAGGGCGGGCTGAGGATCCTGGAGAGGAATTACCGGTGCCGCATGGGGGAGATCGATCTTGTGGCAGAGGATGGCTCCTACCTGGTGTTTGTGGAAGTGAAGTATCGGAGCACGGGCGGCTCGGGAGATCCTCTTTGTGCCGTGGACAGGAGGAAGCAGCGGGTGATCAGTCGGGTGGCGGCCCATTATCTTCTGACCCATGGAGAGGGGACAGAGAGGCCCTGCCGCTTTGACGTGGTAGGCTTTGAGGGTGCAAGGCCCCGGTGGATCCGGAACGCCTTTGATTACATAGGATGAGGAGGAAGACTATGGAAATTATCTGGGCAAATGAGAATGAGCATATGGAACTGAAAACCAGGGAGGGCGTACCATACCTGGTCTTTCCGGATCTGGAAAAGGAGGAGGGCTTTCTCCATGGCGTCTCCACCCGCCTGGGCGGCGTGAGCGGCGGCCATTTCGCCTCCATGAACCTGAGCTTTACAAGAGGGGACGAGAGCGAGGCGGTTTGGGAGAATTATCGGCGGATGGGCAAAGCCATAGGGTTTTCCATCCAGGATCTGGTGACCTCCGATCAGACGCACACTGCCAACGTGCGGGTGGTGACTCAGGAGGACAGGGGAAAGGGGATCACCTGCCAGCGGGATTATCATGACGTGGACGGGATGGTGACCAATGTTCCCGGCCTTGTCCTGGCCACCTATTATGCGGATTGTGTGCCTTTGTTTTTCCTGGATCCGGTCCATAGAGCCGTCGGCCTGTCCCATTCGGGATGGCGGGGAACGGTGGGAAGGATCGGGGCCGCCACCGCTGCGAAAATGGAGGAGGTGTACGGCTCCAGGCCGGAGGAGCTGATTGCGGCCATCGGTCCCTCCATCTGCCAGAAATGCTATGAGGTCAGCCAGGACGTGGCGGAGGCCTTTCGGCAGGCTTTTCCCCGGCGGGATTGGGAGGCGATCATGACGAAGGGAAGAGAAGAGGGGAAGTATCAGCTGAACCTTTGGGAGGCCAACCGGAGGGTGTTCCTGGAGGCGGGGATTTTGGAAAAAAACATCCTTCTCCCCGGGATCTGTACCTGCTGCAATCCCCGGCTTTTGTTTTCTCACCGGGCATCCAAGGGCAAACGGGGGAACCTGGCGGCTTTCCTGGGTATCCGCAGGGAAGAAAGATCAGAAAAATAAAAGGGTCATGGACAGAAGGTGTCCCCAGAGACCTCCATGGGGGAGGCAAGGCGGCCGCTGCCGGGGTCCGTCTGGCAGTCAGTGCGGCATGAGAGAGGTAAAAATGAACGAAAGATTCAAAACATATTGGAGGAAGAAGTGGCTGCTTTCTGCACTGGTTCTTGCTCTTTTGATGGTTCTGTCCATTGTCCTTCTGGTGTTGGGAAGAAGGGCCGTGTCAGGTGCAGACGGAGAGCAGCTGGGAGCAGGGCTGGCATACCTGGAGGCGCTGGAGCAGAAGGATATGGCGGCGATCGAAAGGAAGGTCCGGCAGGTGGAAAAAGAGGCCCGGGCCCAGGCCATTGCAAATGGGGAGCTCTCCGTGTGGGCTCAGTTTCAAGATTATGTGATATTCGGGGATTCCAGGACGGTGGGCTTTTATTTTTATGAATTTTTGGATACGAACCGGGTTCTTGCGGACGGCGGATTGACCATTGCGGACATTCCCGCCTATGTCGACAGGATGGCCGCCCTGGATCCGGCCTATCTTTTTCTGTGCACGGGACTGAATGACGTGAGCATCGGCTATTGGAACACGCCTGAGGAGTATGTGGCCGCATATGAGGAGACGGTGCAGATGCTGAAAAGCCGTCTGCCCAATACTCACATCTACATCAATTCCATTTTTCCAGCGCAGGATCCGGCCTTTCAGGAGTCGGAGGCGTGGAGGAGGATCCCGGAGTACAATGGGGCGATCCAGGCCTGGTGCGAGGAAAGAGGGTATTCCTACATAGACAACACCCCTGTTTTCCAGGAGCACAGTGATCTGTATGATGCGGACGGCATCCATTTCCAGAAAGAATTTTATGAATACTGGGCGGTCAATATGCTTGCTGAGGTGGTTTGATCGGCACAGCAGGTGTGCCATGAAAGAGGAAAGTTTGATGAGTGGACTGATGAGATATATCGGCGTGGTGAAGTATGTCCTTCTTCTGGGACTTCTGGCTTTTGTCATTGTCCTTCAGGGCGGGGACAAGATCAGCCGCACTCCCATGGAGGAGGTGGTTTCGGCGGTGACAGGTGCCATTGATATGGAGGGGCTTTCTCAGGGAGACAACCGTATGGTGAAACGGCTTTACGGGCTTTTGGCCAGCGATTACGACGGCACTGCCCTTTATGTATCCGGCTCCAACATGGAGGTGGAGGAGATTCTGATCGTAAGGCTGAAGGATCCCTCCCAGGCGGATGGCGTGGAGAGCGCCGTCCAGGGAAGGGTAAAACGTCAGCTGGAAAGCTTTGAGGGCTACGGGCCGGAGCAGTGCAGTCTTTTGAAGGCCCATGTCCTGGACGTCCGGGGCAATTATATCCTGTTTGTGGTAAATAAGGACGGGGCGGCGGCAGATCAGGCTTTCCGAAAAAGCCTGTAAAAAGGGCGCAGACAGCTTCAGAAAAGGAAAAGAAAAATGATATTCAGCAGTGTGTTTTTTATATTCGTGTTTCTTCCGGTCACCCTTCTGGTGTATTATCTGGTCCCCGGAGTCTTGAAGAACCCGGTGCTCCTCCTTGTCAGTCTGATCTTTTATGCCTGGGGGGAGCCGGTCTACGTGTTCCTGATGATCTTCAGCATCCTGTACAACTTTGTGGCGGGAGTTGAGATTGATTATCACAGGAGTCAGGGAAATGAGAAGAGGGCGAAGCTTGCCTTCTGGATGTCCCTGGGGGTCAATCTGGGGATCCTGATGTTTTTTAAGTATTATGGTTTTCTGATCGACAGCGTCAATGGGATTCTTCCTGTGGAGATCCCCTACACACCTCTGCCCCTGCCTATTGGGATCTCCTTTTATACCTTCCAGACCCTTTCCTACATCATCGACGTGTATAAGGGGAGAGTTTCGGTTCAGAAGAACATCATTTCCTTCGGTGTCTACATTTCCATGTTCCCTCAGCTGATCGCCGGGCCTATTGTGCAGTACACGGACATTGAGGAGCAGCTGGGCAGGAGGAGCATGAACGCCTCCAAGTTCGGGGACGGTGTCGCCTGGTTCCTAAGGGGCCTTGGAAAAAAGGTTCTTTTGGCCAACAATATAGGAATGGCCTTTGATGGGATCGCAGCCCTTCCCCTGGGAGAGACGTCCGTGGTGACGGCATGGCTGGGCTGTGCGGCCTATACCTTTCAGATCTATTTTGACTTCAGCGGATATTCGGACATGGCGGTGGGCCTGGGGAAGATGCTGGGCTTCGAGTTTGTCCAGAACTTTGATTATCCTTATACCTCAAAAAGCGTGACGGAATTTTGGAGAAGATGGCATATTTCCCTTGGAACCTGGTTTCGGGAATATGTGTACATCCCCATGGGAGGCAACCGGGTCAGTACGGCTAAGGCGATCCGAAATATTTTTGTCGTGTGGATGCTGACGGGATTGTGGCATGGGGCAGCATGGAATTTTATGTTCTGGGGGATCTACTATGGAGTCATCCTCCTTTTGGAAAAGTATGTTCTGAAGGGATTCTTGGAAAAGCTGCCGGGATTCGTGAAGCACGTGTACACCATGGTTTTGGTCATGATCGGCTGGGTGCTGTTTTCGGCTCCCGACATGGGATCGGCGGCGGCAAGGGTGGGAAGAATGCTTGGGATCGGCGGCGGCTTTGTGGATTCCACGGCCCTTTATTATCTGAAAAGCTATCTGGTCCTGCTGGTGATATCCATTCTTTGTTCCGGACCCTTCCCCTACAGATGGTTCAGCCGGTTTACCGTTATGGAGAAAAAGGAGCATATCAAGGTGGCTGCGGTGTTTTATGGGGCGGTATTCCTTCTGTCTGTGGCCTATTTGGTGAACGCCACCTACAATCCGTTTTTGTATTTCAGATTCTAAGGCGGAGGCCGTTCCCCTGTGGGGCGCCGGGCCTTGGTGCCGCCGCAGCTTTTGACCGCACCGGCGCAAAGGAGACGGCCGCTTAGGCAGGCTTTTGGGGTTATGAGCGAACAGCAGGGAAGGTGGGGCAGCATGGATAAAGAAAACAGTGCAGTGAAAGATACAGAGCAAGAAAACAAAGAACAGATGGAGTACAGCAAGGAGAGGAGCCAAAGGATCCAGAGAAGGAGACAGACAAGACTTCATGGCATTTTGACCAGGGGTCTTATCCTGAGTCTTGTCATCGCAGGGCTTTTGAACATCTTTCGCAGGGACACTAGGTTTTCCCAGGCGGAGAATCGGATGATGGCACAGAGGCCCAGGTTCACGCTGGAGGCCGTGATGAGCGGAAAATACATGTCCGATTTTGAAAGCTACGTCTCCGATCAGTTTTTCCTGAGAAATCAGTGGATCAGCCTGAAGCTTCTGGAGGACAAGCTCTTGGGAAAGCGGGAGTCCAACGGCGTGTACCTGGGGAAAAAAGGATATCTGATGGAAAAGCCGGATACGCCGGACTGGAACCGGGTAGAAAAAAATGCACAGGCCATTTCTGCGTTTGCACAGAGACATGGAGACCTGCCGGTCTATATGTGCCTGGTTCCCAACGCCTTCTATGTCATGAAAAGCAAGATGCCCGCCTATGCGCCCATCCGGGATCAGCAGGCAGACATCAGCCGGGTGATGGAGATGACGGGGGGCTCTGTGAGGTGGATCGACGTGGTCCGCATTCTGGAGGAGCACAGTGAGGAGCCTTTGTACTATAAGACGGACCACCACTGGAAAAGCCTGGGAGCCTTTTATGCTTTCCAGGAGATTGCTGCCGGGATGGGGATACCGGATCTGGAGACGGAGTACAACGTCTACCGGGTGACCAATACCTTTGAGGGAACCCTGTCTTCCAAAAGCGGAGACCATGGTTCTCTGGATTCCATCGAGGTTTACCAGCCCAAGAACAAGACGACGGACTACATCGTCACCTACGTGGAGGAGGGGAATCGTTCTCCCTCCGTGTATGACAGCAGCTGTCTGAAGGAAAAGGACAAATATACGGTGTTTTTTGGGGGAAATCATGCCAGGGTGGATATCAGGACCACCTTGGACCAGAAGAGGAACCTTCTGATTTTTAAGGATTCCTATGCCAACTGTCTGGTGCCTTTTTTACTCCCCTATTACCAGAAGATCATCATGGTGGATCCCCGCTATTTTTATGACAACGTGGATCAGCTGGTGGAAAACAACAGCATCACCCAGGTGCTGTACCTTTACAACGTGAATACCTTTTTGGGGGACGCTTCCCTGGCGGACGTTCTCCTTGCAGAGGAATAGGGCGCAGGAAAGGGCGGCCGCACCGTGCAGGTGGGGCCGCCCTTTTCAGGGGTGAGCCTATTTGGAATTTACTTTTTTTATGAGGCTGATGATCTTTTCGTTGCTGGACCGCACCTTTTCCACGGACACGTCGTGATTGATGATATCGATGATGCTGGCCAGGTATTTGCTCATATTTGCCTCGATGTAATAGGGCTTTGTGAGAAGCTCCTGGGGACGGTAGTTCAGGTTGGTGGTGATCACCTTGTCGATCCATCCCTTCTCGTAATACTGGTCAAACTTATCCAGGCCATCGGTAAAAAGCCCGTAGGTGGTGCAGATGAACACCCTCTGCGCATGGTGCTCCTTGATCTGCCTGGCAACGTCCAGCATACTCTCCCCGGAGGAGATCATGTCGTCGATGATGACCACGTCCTTGCCTTCCACGGAAGCCCCCAGAAACTCGTGGGCCACGATGGGATTTTTTCCGTTGACGATGGTGGAATAATCCCGTCTCTTGTAGAACATTCCCATGTCCACTCCCAGGATGTTGGAGAAATAGACGGCCCTGGACATGGCTCCCTCGTCGGGGCTGATGATCATGAGATGGTCGTTGTCCATCCTGAAATCCGGGACGTTCTTCACCAAAGCCTTTAAGAATTGGTAGGTGGGGAAAAAGTTGTCAAAGCCGCTTAAGGGGATGGAATTTTGTACCCTGGGGTCGTGGGCGTCAAAGGTGATGATATTGGACACTCCCATCTGGCCCAGCTCCCGAAGGGCAAGGGCGCAGTCCAGGGACTCTCTTTTGGAGCGGCGGTGCTGGCGTCCCTCGTAGAGAAACGGCATGATCACATTGACGCGGTGGGCCTTACCGGTGGCCGCGGAGATGATCCTTTTCAGATCCTGATAATGGTTGTCTGGAGACATGTGGTTCTCGTGGCCGCAGACGGTGTAGGTCGGGCTGTAATTGGTGATGTCCACCATGATGTACAGGTCCACACCCCGGACGGATTCTTTGATGCAGCCCTTTCCTTCTCCGGTGCCAAAACGGATGCACTCACAGTCCACAAGGAAGGTTTTTTCACAGTAGCCCTGGGGAATGCTGCCCGCATCCTTTTTCTCCGTCAGCTCCTTGCGGAACTTGATCAGCTTTTTGTCAACCTCCTCTGCGAGCTCACGGCAACCTTCCAGAGCGGCAATCCGAATGGGGGCGACTGGCATGGATTTTTCCAGAATTTCTATGTTCGGCATAAGCTTCCTCCTAAGTATTCTTCAGGAAAAGAACACGACCGCATATGCGGTCTTTATTCAGCCCTATGATTCTCTTATTCTTTATTTATAACATTTGCCCTAAATCCCGTCAAGGAATTTATTGATTTTTACCTCCAAAATTGGTATGATAGAGTAACGGTGTGTGCAGGCCGGCGCACCTGGGGCGCCGACTGCAGAAAAATGGAGGGATGGGCAGGGGAGCCGCCGGCCCAGGCGGTGTTTTTGCAGCCCTGCATTCATCCATACGAAGAAAATGATCCTTCTCCTGGTGGGAGGAGGGTTGGATGAGGTCATAAAAAACATGAAGCAGGAAGAAAAAAAGCACGTGATATCCAGGGTGCTGAACAACAGCATCGCCATGGAGCTGGGCATCCAGCCCGGGGACATACTCCTGTCGGTGAATGGTCAGGAGGTGGAGGATATCTTTGATTACCGTTACCTTATGAACGAGGAATATGTGACTCTGGTGGTGGAGAAAGCAGACGGGGAGCTGTGGGAACTGGAGGTGGAAAAGGAATACGAGGAGGATCTGGGGATGGAGTTTTCAGAGGGAGGGCTGATGGACGGCTACCGTTCCTGTACCAACCAATGTATTTTCTGTTTTATCGATCAGATGCCTCCCAATATGCGGGACACCTTATATTTCAAGGACGATGACTCCCGGTTGTCCTTTCTCCAGGGGAATTACGTGACGCTGACCAACATGAGCAGCCACGACATCGACCGGATCATCCAGTATCATCTGGAGCCCATCAACATCTCCTTTCAGACCATGAACCCGGCTCTGCGGTGCCAGATGCTTCACAATCGCTTTGCGGGGGAGGCCCTGAAAAAGACCGACCGATTTTATGAGGCGGGGATTACCATGAATGGACAGATCGTGCTGTGCAAGGGGGTCAACGACGGCGAGGAGCTGGAGTACAGCCTAAGGGAGCTTTCCCGATATGCGCCGGTCCTTCAGAGCGTCTCCGTGGTGCCGGTGGGACTTTCCCGGTTCCGGGAGGGGCTTTATCCTCTGGAGCCCTTTCAGAAGGAGGATGCCCTTGCCCTCTTGTCCACCATTCACCGCTGGCAGGAAAGGATGATGGAGGCCCACGGGATCCACTTCGTACACGCCTCGGACGAATGGTATCTTCTGGCCGGGGAGCCTCTTCCAGAGGAGGAGGCCTACGACGGCTACCTTCAGCTGGAAAACGGAGTCGGTATGCTCCGGCTTCTGGACAGGGAGGTAAGGGAGTGCTTAAGGAAGATCCAGGGAGACGGCAGAAGGGTGCGGGGAAGCCTTGCCACCGGTGTTCTGGCGGCGCCCAGCCTGAAGGAATACATGGCCCTGATCGGAGAGAAGTTTCCAGGGGTGGACATCCAGGTGAGGCCCATCGTCAACCGGTTCTTCGGGGAGAGGATCACCGTGTCAGGCCTGATCACAGGAAAGGATCTGATGGAGCAGCTCTCCGGCGAGGACCTGGGAGAAAAGCTTCTCCTTCCCTGCAATATGCTGCGGGATCAGGAGGACGTGTTCCTGGATGACGTGACCGTGGGGGAGCTGGAGGAGGCTCTTCAGACAAAGATCGTAATCGTAGACGAAGGGGGAGGGGACCTTGTCCATGGGGTGATCGATCCCCCTGACCATAGAAAACGCAAAAGGAGACAGATGTATGAGCAAACCAGTAGTTGCTATCGTGGGGAGGCCTAATGTGGGAAAATCCACCCTCTTTAACGCACTGGCGGGAGGAAGGATCTCCATTGTGCAGGATACGCCTGGCGTGACGAGGGACCGGATCTACGCCGACGTTACCTGGCTGGACAAGACGTTCACCATGATTGATACGGGAGGCATCGAGCCGGACAGCAGCGACCTGATCCTCTCCCAGATGAGGGAGCAGGCGCAGATCGCCATTGACACGGCGGACGTGATCATTTTTATCACGGACGTGCGTCAGGGGCTTGTGGATGCGGACTCCAAGGTGGCGGACATGCTGCGCAGGAGCGGCAAGCCGGTGCTCCTGGTGGTAAACAAGGTGGACAGCGTCCAAAAGTACATGATGGACGTGTATGAGTTTTACAATCTGGGGATCGGCGATCCGGTTCCCGTCTCTGCGGCGAACCGCCAGGGGCTGGGGGATATGCTGGACGAGGTGGTGAAGCGGTTCCCGGAGCACAGCGGCGAAGAGGAAGAGGGAGACATTCCCAGGATCGCCATCGTGGGGAAGCCCAACGTGGGAAAATCCTCCCTGGTCAATAAGCTTTTGGGGGAGGAGCGGGTGATCGTCTCCCACATTGCCGGTACCACCAGGGACGCCGTGGACGCCAGGGTGACCTGGGAGGGAAGAGATTATATCTTCATCGACACCGCCGGTCTGAGGCGGAAGAGCAAGGTGAAGGAGGAGATCGAGCGTTACAGCGTGATCCGTACCGTGACGGCGGTGGAGCGGGCGGACGTGGCCGTGGTGATGATCGACGCTGAGGAAGGAGTCACCGAGCAGGACGCCAAGGTGGCGGGGATCGCCCACGATAATGGCAAGGGCGTGATCGTGGCGGTCAACAAATGGGACGCCATCGAGAAAAACGACAAGACCATCTACAAGTTTACCAACAAGGTGCGGGAGATCCTTTCCTTCATGCCTTACGCCGAGATCGTCTTTATCTCCGCAAAGACGGGCCTTCGCATTGGGCGTCTGTTCCAGACCCTGGATGCGGTGATCGAAAACCAGAATATGCGGGTTCAGACCGGCGTGCTCAATGAGATCCTGTCCGAGGCCGTGGCCATGCAGCAGCCGCCGTCAGACAGGGGGCGGCGCCTGAAGATCTTTTACATGACCCAGGTGGCCGTGAAGCCGCCCACCTTCGTTGTTTTTGTCAACGACAAGGAGCTGATGCACTTTTCCTACACAAGGTATCTGGAGAACAAGCTTCGGGAGGCCTTTGGCTTTGGAGGGACGCCTTTGAGGTTTATCATTCGGGAGAGGGGAGAGAAGGGATAAAAGCCTATGGAACGAGTTGTATGTCTTTTGATCGGTTATGCGTTTGGCCTTTTTCAGACCTCCTATTTTATCGGAAAGGCACATCACACGGATATCCGCACCCTTGGCAGCGGCAACGCAGGGACCACCAACGCCCTAAGGTCCTTTGGGAAAAAGGCGGGTGCCCTGACCCTCCTGGGAGACCTTTTAAAATGTGTGGCGGCCATTTTGGTGGTCAATGCCCTGTATAAAAACAGCTGCGCCCACATGCTTACCCTTCTGGGGATGTACGGGGCCTTTGGATGCGTGCTGGGCCACAATTTTCCCTTTTATCTGGGCTTCCGGGGAGGGAAGGGGATCGCTGCCTCCGCCGGGATGGTCCTTGCCCTGGATTTTCGGGTCTTCGTGATCTGTGCCGTCCTGTTTTTTGCCCTGTTTTTTGCCTTTCACTATGTGTCCTTGTGCTCCATCTGCACCTACGTGGCGGCCTTTGTCTGCTTTGCGGCCTTCGGCGCCATGGGAAGGTATGGGATGGAGAGGGCTTACGTGGCGGAGATGGACGGCCTGATGGGGCTCATGACCCTGCTTGCCCTGTACCGCCACAGGGCGAACATCTCCCGGCTTTTGAAGGGGGAGGAGAGCAAGGTGTATCTGGGAAAAAAGAAGCAATGAAGACGGTCCAGCTGACTGGACTTCTGTAAGAATAAGATGAGGTGACATGCTATGGCGAAAATCAGTGTAATGGGAGCGGGAAGCTGGGGAACGGCCCTTGCCATCCTTCTCCATAACAATGGACATCAGGTTACTTTGTGGTCTGCCCTGAAGAATGAGGTGGAGCTTCTGAATGAAAAAAGAGAGAATCCTTCCAAGCTTCCGGGGGTGAAGATCCCTGAGGAGATCTGGATCACCCAGGAAATCCAGCCGGCCATGGAGGATCCGGACGTGTGCGTGCTGGCGGTTCCTTCTCCCTTTACCAGAAGCACGTCGAAGCAGCTGGCACCCTATGTGCGGCAGGGGCAGATCATCGTCAACGTGGCCAAGGGCGTGGAGGAAAAGACGCTCATGACCTTGAGCGAGATCATTGAAGAGGAGATCCCCCAGGCGAACGTGTGCGTGCTGTCGGGACCCAGCCATGCCGAGGAGGTGAGCCGGGGCCTTCCCACCACCTGTGTGGTCAGCGCAAGAAAAAAGGCCACGGCAGAGTATCTTCAGGAAATCTTTATGAGCCCCGTGTTCCGGGTCTACACCACCCCGGACATCCTGGGCGTGGAGCTGGGCGGAGCCCTGAAAAACGTCATTGCCCTGGCTGCGGGAACGGCGGATGGATTGGGCTATGGGGATAACACAAAGGCTGCCCTGATCACCCGCGGCATCGTGGAGATCGGCCGTTTGGGAGTAAAGATGGGAGCCAAGGCCGAGACCTTTGCAGGTCTCTCCGGTATCGGCGACCTGATCGTCACCTGTGCCAGCGTCCACAGCCGGAACCGAAAGGCTGGTTACCTGATGGGCCAGGGCTATTCCATGGAGGAGGCCATGGCGGAGGTAAATATGGTGGTGGAAGGGGTGTATTCCGCAAAGGCCGCCATCGGGCTGGCAAAGAAGTACGATGTGGAGATGCCCATCGTGGAGGAAGTGGTGAAGCTGCTTTTTGAGAACAAACCTGCCTCGGAGGCGGTGAAGGATCTGATGCAGCGGGACAAGAAGGTGGAGGTTTTCACCCTTCCCTGGGAGGAATAAGGCTTTCTGGGAAGGGATGAAAGATCCCGGCAAAGCTTATGGGAGCAAATAGGATCCCATGAATAGGATATGACAAACAATAAGACCCGTTCGGGAAGGAGAAGTCCTTTCCGAGGCGGGTCTTTTTGGCGTACAAAAATGTGTTTTTTGACAGCGGGTCCGGTCAGAAGGCCACGTCCCGAAGATCCTCGGGGATGCTGGCGCTGTGGAAATCCTGGTTGAGGGTATCCAGGATGGCCATGTCCTCCTCCTGGATGGTAAAGTCGAAGATGTGGGCGTTGGCGGCGATCCTGTCGGGATGGACCGATTTTGGGATGACCCCGATACCCTTCTGGATGGCCCATCGAAGCCCTATCTGGGCGGGGGTGCGGACATACTTGGTGCCCAGGACGCACATCACGTCATTGTCAAAATAGGCTCCTCTTGCCAGAGGAGAATAGGCCTGTACCTGGATGCCCTCGTCCTGGCAATACTCGATAAGCTCCTTGGGATAGCATAGGGGATGGCACTCGATCTGGTTGACGGCGGGGACGAGGCCGGAAACCTTTTTCAGCTCCTCCAGGTGATGGATCTGGAAATTGCTGACGCCGATGGAAAGCACCTGGCCGGATTCCAGCAGCTTCTCCATGACGGTCCATGTGCCGGTATAGCAGCCGGGCACGGGCCAGTGGATGAGATAAAGATCCAGATAATCCAGCTTCAGACGCTCCATGCTGCGATGGAAGGCGCCCTCCACGTCTCCCAGGCGCTGTGCGTTGTTCCATATTTTGCTGGTGATAAAAAGCTCCTTCCGGGGAACGCCGCATTTTGCAATGGCCTTTCCCACGCTTTCTTCATTTTTATATGCAGAGGCTGTGTCGATCAGGCGGTAACCGCATTCCACGGCGGAGGCGATGGCGGTCTCGGCCTGGCTGTCCTCTGTTTTATATACCCCAAGACCTAAAAGAGGCATTTCTCTGTCGTTATTCAGAAAAACAGTTCTTCTCAAAATGATTCCTCCTCAATACATTTTAAAATCATTGCCTGGCACAGTATAACACAAAAATATGAAAGAATCACATCAAAACTGTTACAATTTTACTACAAGGAGGGGCTGTCCGGAGGTTCGTGGGCATTGGGAACGTTTTTTGTTAAAACATTAACAAATAGGAAGGGCGGGGTGAAGGAAAAGACCTTGGGAGGGCTCCTGGAGCCTTTCCGCCCCCTTGTATTTTCCATCTGATCCTGCTTTTTCCACCGTTGAAGAGAGGAGAATGGCGGGGGAGATCTGCCTGTCCTTGGGGTGCCTTTTTGCGGGAATTTTTTTGTTGAAATGTACGATAATTTTCTTGCGAAAGAGGTGGAATGGTTGTATAATAAGGGAAATTGATAAATTCTTGTCATGAGCTCGTCTTTTTGAGGGGAGCGGAAAGGAGCGGTCATGCATTTGATCAAGGACGAAAATGGGAATCTGGTGCCTCACGGGCATGAGCATACCCATACACATACCCACGGAGACGGTGTGGCTCACAGCCATCCCCATTCCCACGAGAACGGTGAGGGACATGAGCACACTCACACGGAGGGAGAGGCCTGCGGCAGCCACTGCGGAAGCTGTCAGGGCGGAGATTGCAGGAATGAGACGGTGGCCCTGCTGATCTACATGCTCCAGCACAATGAACATCATGCTGCGGAGCTGGACCAGATGGCGGAGAATATCGCAAAGCTGGGGATGGATACGGCGGCGAAGACCATTCGGGAGAGCGTGGCGGATTTTCAGAAGGCGAACATGCGCCTGAGCCTTGCCCTCACCCTCGTGAAGGATGAAATGAAGCAGTGATAAGGCAGTAAAGACGGTGCGGCGGCTCAGCGGTCTGAGCTGCCGGAAGCCAGGAGCAGGCGGGTCTGCCCCGTCCATTTGTGTTTGTAACAGGAGGTGACAAAATATGTGTCTTGCAACCGTTTATAAAGAGAGTGATGACTCTGTGATCTTTAAGAACGTCAGCCGCATCGATGTGGATGGAGATAAGCTGATCATCCGGGATATCCTGGGAGACGAGAAGGTGGTGGAGGGCAGGCTCCTTATGGTGGATCTTGCCAACAGCGTTGTGAAGGTGGACTGCGGCTGATGTGACATATGGGCGGCGGCCCTGTGCAGTTTGTTTCTTATTTCTTTGACTTAAGGGCGCAAGCCTTTAAGAATACAATCATATACAGCAAACTTAAATATGCGGAGGTAAGCAACTATGAAACTGTCAGAAGCAATGAAAGAAAAAACACTCCTTTCTTTTGAGCTGTTTCCCCCAAAAACAGAAAAGGGCATGGAGAATCTTCCTGGCACCATCGACCACCTGATGAAGTACAGGCCTGCTTATATTTCCTGTACATATGGGGCCGGCGGCGGCAATGTAGGGGCGAACCGGGAGGTCTGCCAGATGATCCGGGAGGCGGGTACCATCCCCGTGACGCATTTTACCGTGATCAAGAACACCAAGGAGGGGATCAAGGAGCAGCTGGAGCAGTACCTGGCAGAGGGCGTGGATCACATGCTGGCTCTCAGGGGAGACATCCCGCTTGGAGAGACCACGACCTGCGGAGATTTTGAGTATGCGACGGATCTTGTGAAATTTGTCCGGGATGAGTTTGGCGACAAGTTTGAGATTGCGGTGGCCGGCTCCCCCGAGGGACACATTTCCTGCCGCAGCCTGGAATCAGACATCGCCGTACTGAAGCAGAAGCAGGACAATGGGGCCGACTACATCATGACGCAGCTTTGCTGGGACATGGAGCAGTTCAAGTACTGGCTGGACGCCATCCGCAGGGCGGGCGTGACCATGCCGGTGGACGTGGGTGTTATGCCGATTCTGGATCAGGCGGCCACCATCAACATGGCGCTCTCCCGCAATGGATGCGTGATGGATCGGGAGCTTTGCAGACTGATCTCCCGCAACTGGCTGTTCCCCAACCCCTTTGCAGCGAAGGACGGAGATGGAAAGCCCTTCGACCTATTCTACGAGGACAAGGTAAAACGCTTCAAGGAGGAGGGGATCCAGTACACCATCAAGCAGCTTGACGAATACAGGGCTCTGGGCGTGGACGGGATCCATCTGTATGCTCTGAATAAATGGAAGGATGTATCTGAGATTATCGACAGATCCGGCCTCTGCACCCTTGTGTAGGAGGAATCCTCTGGCTGGATAGGTTTCTTTTATAACGATTTGTTTTCAGGAGGCAATTTGATCTATGGCACATGTGATTGCTGTCGCAGGAAAAGGCGGCGTTGGAAAAACCACTTTATGTGGAATGCTGATCCAGTATCTTTGTGAGCAGAAGAAGGGACCGGTGCTTGCGGTGGACGCTGACGCAAACTCCAACCTGAACGAGGTTCTTGGGGTGAAGGTGGAGACCACTCTAGGTGAGGTCCGGGAGGAGATCGCACAGGCGGAGCTGTCCAAGGAAAACCCCATTCCGGCAGGAATGTCCAAGGCGGATTATGCGGAAATGCGTTTTGAGGATGCCCTGGTGGAGGAGGACGATTTTGATCTTCTTGTGATGGGGCGTACCCAGGGGAAGGGCTGCTATTGCTATGTCAACGGGCTTCTCCAGAATCAGCTTACAAAGTATCAGAGCAACTATCCCTATATCGTGGTGGACAATGAGGCAGGTATGGAGCATATCAGCCGGGGCGTGCTTCCTTATATGCAGACGGCGATCCTGGTGAGCGATTGCTCCAGAAGAGGCATCCAGGCGGTTGGACGGATCGCCCAGCTGATCCAGGAGTGCGGTATGCATCCGGATACGATAGGCCTGATCGTGAACCGGGCTCCCAAAGGAGAGCTGAATGATGGGATCCGGGAGGAGATCCAGATTCAGGGACTAAACCTGATCGGGGTGGTTCCTCACAACGACGCCGTGTACGAGTACGACTGCGAGGGACGGCCCACGGCCAGTCTTCCCCAGGACAATCCGGTGAAGGAGGCTCTTCGGGGGATCGTGGAAAGGCTCGGTTTATAAGGTTTATAGGTGGTCTGATGTTTTTTCCGTCTTGCCGCCGTTTCGGCGGGACGGGAGCCACTTTCCGAAGGGCTTCTGACGGCCCTTTGGAGATGACAATTTTTTTTACGGAGAAATAACCCATGGGAGGGGATGGGTTCCTTCCCCTGGATGAGTGAAAAAGGGAGAATACTCCTCTCTTCGCACTTCTGAGAGGGAAAGTGGGGAGGGGGATGAGTGTGATTAAAGGAGGACTATATTACCATGAGCGAATTTAAATTAACGACAGTGGAGGAATTTGAGGCCGCCACTGAGCGTCTTCTGGAGACCGGCGCAAGGGTAGGCGCAGATTCCTGGCAGATGAGGGTAAAGAACCAGACTCCCCACTGTAAGTTTGGCGAGCAGGGCGTTTGCTGCCGTATCTGCTCCATGGGACCCTGCCGGGTGACCCCGAAGGCCCCCAGGGGGATCTGCGGATGCGATGTACACGGTATCGTAGGAAGAAACTTCCTTCGTTTTACAGCAGGCGGCGCTGCCACCCATTCTGACCATGGCCGTGAAATCTGCATCACCTTAAGCCATGCGAAGCCGGACGGCGATTATCAGGTAAAGGATCCTGAGAAGCTGATCCGTATCGCTAAGGAGTGGGGCGTAGAGACAGAGGGCAGAGACATCTATGATCTCGCTCATGAAATGTCTGAGCTGGCTCAGGAGGAGTACGGAAAGATCAAAGGTCACTCCCGTTGGTTAAAAAGAGCTCCTCAGCATACACAGGATCTGTGGCACAAGGCAGAGATCGAGCCAAGAGCCATCGACCGTGAGGTTTCCTGCGCACTGCATATGACTCACATGGGTAACTCCAGCAAGCCGGAGGCGCTGATTCGCCAGGCTTTGAGAAACGGTCTTTCCGATGGATGGGGCGGCTCCATGTGCGGCACCGAGTTTTCCGACGTTCTCTTCGGGACGCCGAAGCCGATAGACACCGAGGCGAACCTGGGAGTCATGAACGCAGAAAACGTAAACATCGTGGTTCACGGACATGATCCCAGCCTTTCCGAGATGATCTGCGAGTATGCGGACTCCAAGGAAATGATCGACTATGCCAAGTCCATGGGCGCTAAGGGCATCACCATCTCCGGTGTTTGCTGTACCTCCAACGAGGTTGCCATGCGCCGGGGCATTCCCATGGCCGGAAACTTCCTTCAGCAGGAGAACGTGGTCCTGACAGGAGCCTGCGAGGCCATCGTGGTGGATGTTCAGTGTATTTTCCCGGCATTAGGGCCTCTGTCCAAGTGCTTCCACACCAAGTTCATCACCACCTCCCCCATCGCCCAGATGCCGGATTCCGATTTTATCCGCTTTGATTCTACAAACGCAGGGGAGACCGCGAAGCTCATTGTAAAGACCGCAATCGAGAACTTTAAGAACAGAAAGCCGGAGCTGGTACATATTCCGGATATGAAGCAGAAGGCGACGGTGGGATATTCCACAGAGGCCATTGTAAAGGTTCTGGACGGGGTTACCAATTCCCAGGTAGACGAGACCGGTACCACGAAGCCTCTCATCGAGTGCATCACCTCCGGCGTCCTTCGGGGAGCCGTGGCCATGGTAGGCTGCAACAACCCCAAGGTGAGAGCGGACTTCGCCCACATTGAGCTGATGAAGAAGCTTCTTGCCAACGACATCATCATCATTGCCTCCGGCTGCTCCGCACAGGCGGCTGCCCGGGCAGGATTGATGGACAAGGCGGCGAAGGATCTCTGCGGAGCCGGCCTGAAGAGGGTCTGTGAGCTGGCAGACATTCCGCCGGTGCTCCACATGGGCTCCTGCGTGGATATCAGCCGTATGATGGTACTGGCCGCAGAGCTGGCCAAGGATTCCGGCCTGAACATCTCCCAGCTTCCTGTTGTGGGATGTGCTCCTGAGTGGATGTCCGAGAAGGCTGTGTCCATCGGCAACTACGTGGTCGCTACCGGACTTGACACCTTCCTTGGGGTGGATCCGTACGTATCTGGTTCTTCTGAGGTTGCCGGTCTCCTCACGGAGGGTATCCGGGATTGGGTAGAGGCCGCATACACCGTGGAGAAGGATATTGATAAATTGGGAGATCGGATGATCGAGAGGATCGAGGAGAAGAGAGACGCTCTTGGAATCTGATCGGGATGGATTTCCATAAAAAAGGGCCTCTGGGGCCGGCAGGCGTCTGCCTG
Source organism: Eubacteriales bacterium (assembly GCA_030533315.1). The sequence goes on along the minus strand of JAUNJL010000026.1, from coordinate 10,960 downwards.
CGGATCGGAGGACTTACTTGCAGGGCGGCAGGCCGTGAACTCATGGTCTGCTGACGGCAAGGATCAATGATTTTTAGAGAGGCGAGCTGACTTATGAAAATCGCAGTAACCGGTAAGGGCGGAGTAGGAAAGACAACCTTTGCGGCCATATTGGCCAGGATGTATGCGGCGGAAGGGAAGCATGTGCTGGCGGCGGACGTGGATCCTGACGCAAACCTGGGGCTGGCCCTGGGGTTTGACGAGGAGACGCTGGACTCCATCATTCCCATTTCCCGTATGCGTAAGCTGGTGGAGGAGCGTACCGGTGCCAACAGCCAGAATCAGTTTTACAAGCTGAATCCAAAGGTGGATGACATCCCTGACGCTTACGGAAAGATGGCAAACGGCGTCCGGCTCCTTGTCCTGGGAACAGTGGAGACAGGGGGCGGCGGCTGTGTCTGCCCGGAGCACGTGATGCTGAAGAGGATCATCAACAACCTGGTGCTTCACAGGGACGACGTGGTCATTCTGGATATGGAGGCAGGGCTGGAGCACCTTGCCAGGGGGACGACGGAGAGCATGGATGCTTTCATCGTGGTCATTGAACCTGGTGCGAGAAGCGTTCAGACCTACAAGAACGTGAAGCGCCTTGCAAAGGACCTGGGGGTCACCCAGGTGAAGGTTGTGGCAAACAAGGTGAGAAACGAGGATGACGAGGCTTTCGTTAGGGAACGCATCCCCCAGGAGGATCTTCTTGGGATCATCCATTACAATACGGAGGTGATGGATGCGGACCGTCAGGGAAAATCACCTTATGATTTCAGTGAGACAGTGATCGCTGAGATCAAAAAGATCAAGGATAAGATCGAACTGGATTAGTTTAGGACTTTAGGAGGTATAAAAGTGACTTTATTTGATAGAGTATTCAGCGGAAATGATGCCGTATATGGATTGACAGAGGGCGCAATCGATGCCGCCATCGCCCAGCACGGCGAGGACAAGGCCGTAAGCTTCCCCAACACAGCTTACAGTCTTCCCTGCTACTATTCTGTGACAGGCACAAAGGTCACCACCCTGAAGGAGCTGAAGGAGGCTCTCGGGGTAGTGAAGACTCTGATGACGAGAGAAAAAAGATTGAACGACGCGTTTATGTCCGGTGTTGCCACCGCACTTTGCGCAGAGTTCATTGAGGTTCTGAAGTATATGGACGGCGCATCTCCCTACGAGGAGCCCTGCTATGGCCATCTTCCCGACGCCGTGATCCGTGAGCTGGGCGTTCCCCTTGTAACGGGGGATATCCCAGGCGTGGCCGTTATCCTGGGGGCCGCTCCCACTGTGGAGGAGGCTGTGGCATTGGTGAAAAGCTACCAGGCACAGGGTATGCTGGTGACCCTGGTGGGAGGCGTTATCGACCAGGTACATGAGGCTGGAATGAACACGGGGGCCAACGTGCGTGTGATCCCCCTTGGCAAGGACGTGACTGCCGTGATCCACGTGGTTTCCGTCGCCCTCCGCGCAGCCTTGATCTTCGGCAACGTGACTCCTGGAGATGCCGGTACCCTGATGAAATATACCATGGAGAGGGTTCCCGCCTTCGTGAACGCCTTCAAGCCTTTGGACGACGTGATCGTGGCCTGCGGCGCAGGAGCCATCGCCCTGGGTTTCCCGGTTATCACAAATGAGACCGAGAACATCTTCCGTGTGCCGAAGAGCCTGATCGTTCAGGAGGACGTGAGCAAGTTTAACGCCACCTCCCTGGATGCCCGGGACATCAAGATCAAGATTACCACCATCGACATCCCCGTGGCCTTTGCATCTGCCTTTGAGGGTGAGATCATCCGCCGTAAGGATATGAGGGTGGAGTTCGACGGATCCCGAGTGGACTGCGCAGAGCTGGTACAGACCTGCGACGCTTCCGAGATCGAGGATCACAAGATCACCGTTGTGGGTCCGGAGGTGGACGACATGGAGGACGGCAGCAAGAACAGCATCGCCTATGTGGTGAAGGTTGCTGGAAAGAACATGCAGCCCGACTTCGAGCCGGTTATTGAGCGTAAATTCCACAACTACATCAACTGTATCGAGGGTGTTTACCACACGGGACAGAGGGATATGCAGCGTATCCGTATCAGCCACGCCGCATTTGACGCCGGCTTCCGTGTGAAGCACATCGGCGAGGTTCTTTACACTCAGATCAAGAACGAGTATGACGCCATCGTTGACAAGTGCGAGGTGGTGATCTACACAGATCCGGCAGAATGTACCAGGATCCGCCATGAGGTGGCCGTTCCCATCTTCAACAAGCGTGACGACCGTCTTGCCAACCTGACAGACGAGTCTGTGGACGTATATTATAGCTGCATCCTCTGCCAGGCATTCTCCCCCTCCCACGTGTGCGTGGTGACGCCGGAGAGACTGGGACTTTGCGGAGCCGTTTCCTGGCTGGACGCAAAGGCTACCAACGAGCTGGATCCCAATGGCCCCTGCCAGAGGATCACCAAGGAGCGTCCCATCGACGAAGATCTTGGAGCATACGAGGACGTGGACGAGGCTGTTCAGAAGTTCTCCCAGGGCGCCCTGGAGCACGTGACCTTGTACTCCATCATGCAGGATCCCATGACCTCCTGTGGATGCTTTGAGTGTATCTGCGGTATCGAGCCCTTCTCCAACGGTGTGGTGATCGCAAACCGTGAGTATTCCGGCATGACTCCTCTTGGAATGACCTTCCCGGAGATGGCCTCCATGACCGGCGGCGGTGTGCAGACGCCTGGATTCATGGGCCATGGAAAGCACTTCATCGCCTCCAAGAAGTTCATGAAGGCCGAGGGCGGTATCGAGCGTATTGTTTGGATGCCCAAGGAGCTGAAGGAGTTCGTTGCGGAGAGACTGAACGCTTCAGCGAAGGAGCTTTACGGGATCGAGAACTTCACAGATATGATCGGTGATGAGACCGTTGCCACGGATCCCGAGACGCTGGTAGGGTTCCTGACGGAAAAAGGCCATCCGGCCCTTGCCCTTGAGCCTATGATGTAAAAAAGGAATACAGCCTTGTCAATAAACCTTTGTATGTAGTATAATATTTGTGAACATTGTGGGCGCACGACCGTTGGGAGAGCGGTACAGATTGCTCATCCAAAAAGGGAGACGTCTGCGTAATCTTATTATTTAAGGAGGCTAACGAGAAATGCCGTTTAATCAGAAACCACAAAAGTTCAACGCAAAGATTAACACCGTCACAATCGGAAGCGGGGAGAAGACCATCACCGTAGGAGGCAATTCCACATTTCCCTTCTATACCTTCGATGCTCCCACCGAGAATGCGCCGAAGATCGGCGTAGAGATCACCGATATGGGCCTGGAGGAGTTTACTCCCGGTATCCGGGCTTACTACGAAGGCGCTTCCACCATGGCCGAGATCGCAAAGAAGGCGGCTGCCATGGAGGGGGCAGATTTCGTGGCCCTGGTTTTGGATGGCGGAGATCCAAACGGGGTGAACAAATCAGTTGACGAGTTGATCGCAGTGGTAAAAGAGGTTGCGGACGCCATTGATTGTCCGTTGGTCGTGGAGGGCTGCAAGAACGTGGAGAAGGATGCGGAACTTCTCCCCAAGGTTGCAGAGGTTCTTCAGGGCAGAAACGTTGTGGTGATGTCCGAGAAGGAAGAGAACTACAAGGCCATCGGTGCGGCTGCCGGACTTGCCTACAATCAGATCGTGGGCGCTGAGTCCGCAGACGATATCAACCTGGCAAAGCAGCTGAACGTTGTGACCACGCAGCTGGGCGTTGACCCGAAAAAGATCGTGATGAACGTAGGTACCGCATCTGTCGGCTACGGATATGAGTATGTGGTTTCTACCATGGACCGTATCCGGGGCGCAGCGCTGTCGCAGAATGACAATATGCTGCAGATGCCTATTATTACACCAGTATCCAGTGAGACCTGGGGCGTGAAGGAGGCCGTCGCTTCCGAGGAAGACATGCCTGAGTGGGGTCCCGCTGACCAGCGAGGGATTGACATGGAGGTTATGACAGCGGCCGCAGACCTGGTTTCCGGTTCTGACGCCGTGATCCTGAGACATCCGAGGTCTGTCGCCACCATCGCAAAATTGATCAAAGAACTTGTGTAATATAGGAGGAAGAAAGATATGGCACTGAATGGTATTCAGATCTTCAAATTGACACCAAAGAAAAACTGTAAAGAATGCGGTTGTCCCACCTGCATGGCTTTCTCCATGAAGGTTGCACAGGGTTCCATGCAGATCGACCAGTGTCCTTACATGTCTGACGATGCAATCGCCGCTCTTTCCGAGGCCACCGCTCCGCCGATGAAATCCATCAAGATCGGGGCTGGCAGCGAGGAGATGACTCTTGGAGGCGAGACCGTTCTGTTTAGGCATGAGAAGACCTTTGTGAGCAAGACGAGATATGCGGTTCTTGTGAGCACCGGTATGGACGACGCACAGAATGATGCGAAGCTGGCGGAGATTCCCACCGTGGATTATGACCGGATCGGTGAGAGGATGTACACCGAGCTGATATATGTGGACTGCGCAGAGGGCACGGACGCCGCAGGGTATACGGCCCTGGTGACCAAGGCGGCCGCCCTTGGCAGAACGCTGGTATTGGGCTGTAAGGATGTGGAGATCGCAAAGGCCGCCCTGGAGATCTGCAAGGATGGAAAGCCCGTCCTGAACGGCGCCGATGCGTCCAACTATGAGGCTATGAGCGCCGTGGCTTCGGCAGCAGGGGTCGTTCTGGGAGTTTCCGGAAAAGATCTGAACGAGCTGTATGACACCGTGGCCGCCCTGGAGAAGCTGGGGAATAAGAACCTGATCCTGGACGTGACCGGAGCGACCATCAAGGAGACCTTTGGGAACGCCGTTCAGGTTCGCCGGGCAGCCCTGAAGGATCAGGACAGAACCTTCGGCTATCCCTCCATCGTGAACCTTTGCGGGCTGGCTGACGGGGACGCCCATCTGCAGGCCGCCCTTGCCGCCGTGTTTACCATGAAGTACGGCTCCGTCATCGTGATGGACCGCATGACCTATGCAGAGGCTTTGGCGCTATACGGACTTCGCCAGAACGTGTTCACCGACCCGCAGAAGCCCATGAGGGTGGAGCCGGGCATCTATCCCATGAACGGTGCAGATGAAAATTCCGTGGTGGTCACGACGGTAGACTTCGCACTTACATATTTCCTGGTATCCGGCGAGCTGGAGCGTTCCGGCGTTCCGCTGAATCTGGTGATCAACGACGCAGGAGGTCTTTCCGTGCTGACGTCCTGGGCCGCAGGCAAATTCTCCGGCACCAGCATTGCCGCCTACATCAAGGAAAACGTGGAGCCCAAGGTGAAGAGCAGGAGACTGGTGATCCCTGGAAAGGTGGCCGTTCTGAAGGGTGACCTGGAGTCCAAGCTTCCGGGATGGGAGATCATCGTCGGACCAAGAGAAGCCGTCCAGCTTGTAAAATTCTTAAAGGATATGAACTAACTGCAGCAGTCCAGGCAGGTCAGCGCACTTGCGGCGCTGACCGCAGGAAAATGACGGGAATGGGCGGGAATCCCAGGGACCGCAGGCGGTTTTCATGAGTTTTTCCGTGCCAGCATCCCGGGGATCAGCTGCGACTAACTAAGTAAAGGAGAACATTCGTATGGCTAAATTTGTTACAATCGGGGAGAGACTTTCCACCACAGCACCGGCAGTCAACAAAGCGTTTACCGAGAGAGACCCTGAGCCCATTCTGAAGAGGGCGAAGGAGCAGCTGGACGCCGGCGCCGTTTACCTTGACGTGAACATCGGACCGGCTGAGAGCGATGGAGAGGATCTGATGAAGTGGGTTGTGAAGCTTCTTCAGGAGAACTTTGACAATGTTCCGCTGGCCCTGGATACCGCAAACAAAAAAGCGATCGAGGCTGGTATTTCCGTGTACAACCGTGCAAAGGGAAAACCCATCGTAAACTCCGCTGATGCAGCAGGCAGGATCGAGTACGTGGATCTTGCGGCCGCAAATGACGCCATCGTGATCGCTCTTTGCAACGGCGAGGGCATCGCAAAGGACAATGACGAGCGTATGATGTACTGCCAGACTCTTCTTGAGAGAGGTATGGAGCATGGTATGGAGCCTACGGATCTTTGGTTCGATCCTCTGTTCCTGGTGGTAAAGGGAATGCAGGACAAGCAGATGGAGGTTCTTGAGGCCATCAAAATGTTCTCCGACATGGGCTTGAACTCCACCGGCGGTCTGTCCAACAACAGCAACGGTATGCCAAAGGCCATCCGTCCCATCATGGACTCCGCCCTGGTAGCCATGGCCATGATGCAGGGACTGACGTCCGCCATCGTCAATCCGAATGACCGCCGTCTCATGGAGACGATCAAATCCTGCGACGTGTTCAAGGGCAACACCCTGTACGCAGATTCCTATTTGGAGCTCTGATCCCAGGGGTCTGGCGCCGGGGCGTCAGGGCGAGGGATTTTAAAGGTTATGGTTCATCGGGTATCCGTGGACGGCAGCCTTTGAAGGGCTGGGGCTTCGGTCTCAGCCCTTTTTGTCTATAGGAAAGCGGTAGTTGAGAAAGGTGGTTGCCATGTTCAAGGTGACATTTACATTTGAAAACGGCGGTGTGGTAGAGACATATGCCAATGCGGGGGATCAGTTGCTGGAGATCGCCAGAGAGGCCAATGTGGCCATCGACGCTCCCTGCTCCGGAAATGCTTCCTGTGGAAAGTGCAGGGTGCAGCTGAAGGAGGGAGAGCTGGACAGCAAGCGCACTCTTCATATCCAGGAGGAGGATTTTGAGAAGGGCTGGCGTCTTGCCTGTGTCAGCAGGATCTGCGGGGACGTGACGGTGCTTGTGCCAGATATCGCTTCTGCTTATAAGAGCAGGATGAAGGTGGCAGATCTGAGCTCCAAAGAGGAAATCGCCATTTTTGAACATGCAAAGACAGAGATCAGCGATACCGGTATTGAACTGCGGAACAGTCTGGACGTGGTGGAGCTTCAGATGAAGCCCCCAACTCTGGATGATACGATGCCGGACAATGAGCGCCTGACTCGGGCGCTGAAAAAATTCATGAATCTGAGACAGGTGCGGATTCCATATTCCGTGCTGAAAAAGCTGCCGGACGTGCTCCGAAGCAGCGATTATCAGGTAAAATGCGTCCTTCGTACCACGCCAAACGACATGTTTGTGTACGACGTTTTGGAAAAGGACAAGGAATTGGTGGTAGGGGGACTTGCCATCGATATCGGTACCACCACGGTTTCGGGGGTACTGGTCAATATGGAAAACGGGGAGATCCTTGCGAAGGCTTCCTCCGGGAATGGACAGATCCGTTACGGAGCGGACGTGATCAACCGGATCATCGAGCAGCAGAAGCCGGGAGGAAAGAAAAAGCTTCAGGATGCGGTGATCAAGGAGACCATCAATCCCATGATCGCCCAGATGTGCAGGGCGGCTGGCGTCCCCTCCAGCCAGATCTATCGGATGTGCGTAGCATCCAACACGACAATGAATCATCTGTTTGCGGGGATCAATGCAGATCCGGTGCGCATGGAGCCGTACATTCCCGCATTCTTCAAGACCAATTCCCTTTTTGCTTCCGATGTGGGGATTGATATCCATAGAGACGCCCATATTATCATGGCGCCAAACATCGGAAGCTACGTGGGCGGTGACATCACCGCCGGAACCTTGGTGAGTATGCTGTGGAACCGCCCGGAGTTTTCCCTGTTCATCGACCTGGGGACAAACGGGGAGCTGGTGTTCGGCAATTGTGATTTTATGATGAGCTGTGCCTGCTCGGCCGGACCGGCCTTTGAGGGCGGAGATATCAGCTGCGGGATGAGGGCCACCGACGGGGCCATCGAGGCCTGCACCATCGACAAAGAAACCATGGAGCCTTCCTTTACCGTGGTGGGCGAGCCGGGGACGAAGCCGGTGGGCCTGTGCGGCTCCGGCATCATCGACGTGATCAGCGAGCTGTTTCTCTGCGGCATCATCAATCCCAAGGGCAAGTTCATCCGGGAGGGGAGGCGCATCCGCCACGATGAATACGGCATGGGAAGCTACGTCCTGGCCTTTCAGGAGGAAGCCGGATCGGTGAAGGACGTGGAGATCACGGAGGTGGACATTGACAACTTTATCCGGGCGAAGGGAGCCATTTTTTCGGCGATCCGCACCATGCTGGGCTCTCTGGATTTCGACGTGTCCATGATCGACGACGTGTATGTGGCGGGAGGCATCGGAAGCGGTATCAACATGAAAAATGCCGTGACCATCGGCATGTTTCCCGACATTCCCCTGGAAAAATTTCATTACATCGGCAACTCTTCCCTTACGGGGGCCTACATGATGCTTTTGTCCACGCCTGCGGAGAAGAAGACCTACCAGCTGGCGGCGAATATGACTTACATGGAGCTGTCCACCGTTCCCACCTATATGGATGAATTTGTGGGGGCCTGCTTCCTTCCTCATACGGACACAGGAATGTTCCCGGATGTGGTGGAGGCACTGAACAATAGAATATAAAGGCTGGAGAGTAGAAGCATGGCTTTTCGTATAGAAGATCTGAATTATCGTAAAGACAGCAAGGAAGGAATGCCCTGGGAGCATTACCTGGAGGACTTCCAAAAGGCGGACCCGGCGGAGATCGGGGAGCGGCTGGGCATTCCCTACGACCAGGATAAAAAGGAGCTGACCCTCCGGTTTTTCGGAACGGTCTACACCATCGGCTGGCCGGATTTCCAGGTGAGCCACAGGGAGGATGACATGGGGTATTATCCCCTGGAGGAGATGATCTATGCAAGGATCCTGGTTCTCCGTTTCCTTCTGAAGGGACACCGGGGGAAGGGCAGCGGCAGATTCAAAACCTATCGGGAGATGCCCTGGGGGGAGGTCTACCTGCGCCAGTTCGACGGCAGGTGCATCAAGCGGCTGGCCTTTTCCTACGGAAACCGTTTGGGAGATTTTCAAAGGATCATGGAGCATATCCATGGGAGGAGGGTGTCTCATGGGGACTGCGCCTATGAGCTGGAGATTTTTCCCGATTATGAGCTCCAGATGATCCTGTGGGAAGGGGACGAGGAGTTTTCGCCCTCCTCACAGATCTTGTTTTCCGATAACTTTCCCCTCTCTTTTGAGGCGGAGGATATGGCGCAGATGGGAGACGTGATCATCGGCTCCATGAAGGCCTTCCTGAAGGTTCTGACGGAGGGAGAGGGATCCTGAAAACCGATTAAAACAGGAAACCCTGTTTTATATAAAGGGGAACCAAAGAGGAGATAGGGACCTCTTTTCGGTTCCGGAACGCTGTGCGTGTATAAGCATGGTCGAAGAAAAAGGAGGTAATTTTAATGGGATTCAAAAGTGACATCGAAATTGCACAGGAATGCGAAATGCTTCCAATCACCCAGATCGCCGAGAAGGCTGGCATCGATGACAAGTATCTGGAGCAGTACGGCAAGTACAAGGCAAAGATCGACTACAACCTGTTAAAAGAGACGGACAAGGAGAACGGCAAGCTGATCCTGGTAACGGCCATCAACCCCACTCCCGCCGGGGAGGGCAAGACCACCACCACCGTCGGCCTTGCGGACGGTATGCAGAAGCTGGGCAAAAACGTGATGGTGGCCCTCAGGGAGCCTTCCCTGGGACCGGTCTTCGGCGTGAAGGGAGGAGCCGCCGGAGGCGGATACGCACAGGTGGTCCCCATGGAGGACATCAACCTGCACTTTACCGGTGACTTCCACGCCATCGGCGCCGCAAACAACCTGCTGGCGGCCATGATCGACAACCACATCTTCCAGGGCAACGCCCTGAACATCGACCCCAGGAAGATCACCTGGAGGAGATGCGTGGACATGAACGACCGCCAGCTGCGGAACGTGGTGGACGGCCTGGGCGGACGGACCGACGGGATGCCCCGGGAGGACGGCTACGACATCACCGTGGCCTCCGAGATCATGGCCGTGCTCTGCCTGGCCAGCGACATCAACGACCTGAAGGAGAGGCTGTCCCGGATCGTCATCGGCTACACCTACGGCAAGCCCTCTGAGCAAAAGCCCGTGACCGCCGGGGACCTGAACGCCGCCGGGGCCATGACCGCCCTTTTGAAGGACGCCCTGAAGCCGAACCTGGTGCAGACCTTGGAACACGTGCCCGCCATCGTGCACGGCGGCCCCTTCGCCAACATCGCCCACGGCTGCAACTCCGTGACCGCCACCAGGATGGCCATGAAGCTGGCCGACTACGCCATCACCGAGGCGGGCTTCGGTGCGGACCTGGGCGCCGAGAAGTTCCTGGACATCAAGTGCCGCATGGCCGGCTTAAGGCCCAGCGCCGTGGTGATCGTGGCCACCGTCCGCGCCCTGAAGTACAACGGGGGCGTGCCCAAGGCGGATCTGAACAACGAGAACCTGGAGGCCCTGGAGAAGGGACTTCCCAACCTGCTGAAGCACGTGAGCAACATCAAGGACGTGTACAAGCTTCCCTGCGTGGTCGCCATCAACGCATTCCCCACGGATACCAAGGCGGAGCTTGACCTGGTGGAGGCAAAGTGCCGGGAGCTGGGCGTGAACGTGGCCCTGTCCGAGGTGTGGGCAAAGGGCGGCGAAGGCGGCGTGAAGCTGGCCGAGGAGGTGATCCGCCTGGTGGAGGAGCCGAACGACTTCACCTACTCCTACGAGCTGACGGGCTCCATCGAGGACAAGCTGAACCAGATCGTGCAGAAGATCTACGGCGGACGCCGGGTGGTGCTGACGGGCAACGCCCAGAAGCAGGCGAAGCAGCTGGAGGACATGGGCTTTGGGAACTATCCCATCTGCGTGGCCAAGACCCAGTACAGCCTGACGGACGACCAGACCAAGCTGGGAGCGCCCAAGGACTTCGAGGTCACGGTGCGCAACCTGAAGGTATCCGCGGGAGCCGGCTTCATCGTGGCCCTCACGGGAGAGATCATGACCATGCCCGGCCTTCCCAAGGT
>JAUNJL010000097.1 GCA_030533315.1 Eubacteriales bacterium | reverse complement strand
GGAAGAAAGGAAGCCCCGGGCAAAGGGGAACTTTCCATAAAAGAAGGAGGTATTTCATATGAAACGATCAGAGATCAACGCTTGCATCCGCTACATGGAAAAAATGGCGGCAGACCACGGCTTTGTCCTTCCGCCCTTTTGCGGCTGGACGCCGGAGGAGTGGAAGGAAAAGGGGAAGGAGTATGACGAGATCCGGGACAATATGCTGGGCTGGGACATTACGGACTACGGCCTGGGAGATTGGGAAAAGGTAGGCTTTGCCCTCATTACCCTGCGAAACGGCAACCAGCACCTGGAGAAGTATAAGAAGGTTTACGCGGAAAAGCTGCTGATGCTGAAGGAGGGACAGCATTCCCCCATGCACTTCCACTGGACAAAAAGCGAGGACATCATCAACCGGGGCGGCGGGGTGCTGATCATCCATGTGTACAACGACGACGGGGAGGGCGGCCTTGCGGATACGCCGGTTTGCGTCAACTCCGACGGCCGTTCCTACTACGTGCCCGCCGGGACGGGGGTGGAGCTGGCTCCTGGGGAGAGCATTACCCTCTGGCCTCACCAGTACCACGATTTTGACGTAAAGCCCGGCACAGGGGACGTGCTCATCGGCGAGGTGTCCATGTGCAACGACGACAATACGGACAACCGCTTCCTGGAGCCTATGGGAAGATTCCCAACCATCGAGGAGGACGAGCCCCCTTACCGCCTCCTTTGCAGCGAGTATCCTCCCGCCGCGGAATAAAAACTCCTTCAGGGATCACCTTGAAAAAAGATAGTTATTGAGAAAAATAATCAATAAAGTCATTGACGGCTAAGAAAAATTAGCATATACTAATCACCGTAAGCGATAAATAATAATCAATAAAGCATCTTTATAAGAATCTTTCCCCGGCGGCTCTGTTTTTTTGAGGGCCGGGGGAAGGCCAAAAGAGAGAAAGGGTGATCATATGCCGTTGTCAATGGTAAATGCGGGAGAACCAACTGTGATCAAAAAGGTGGGAGGAAAAGAGGAGACACGAAAGTTTCTGGAAAACCTTGGTTTTGTTGCCGGTGGTACAGTGACCGTGATTTCGGAGATCGGCGGCAATCTGATCGTCAACGTGAAGGATTCCAGGGTGGCCATCGGTAAGGATATGGCCAATAAGATCATGGTTTCTTAAGCGTGGCGTCAGGGAAGACCAGGGAAAATGAAAAGAAGGAGTGTATTATGGAAACATTGCGGAATGTGAAGGTTGGTTCTACGGTGAAGGTGAAGCGTCTTCACGGGGAGGGCCCGGTGAAAAGACGGATCATGGACATGGGAATTACGAAGGGTGTCACGGTTTTTGTGCGGAAGGTAGCCCCCTTAGGCGATCCGGTGGAGGTTACGGTGAGAGATTATGAGCTGTCTCTTAGAAAAGCGGATGCAGAGATGATCGAAGTGGAGTAATTTTTTTACCCACGGGTTAGCTTTTTCTAATTAAAAAGCGACTCTGCTAACGATAGAGAGCCGCGCCAAACGACAAGAACAAGAAAGAGGGGGCATGAAAATGTCAGTAAAAATTGCGCTTGCAGGAAATCCAAACTGCGGCAAAACCACCTTATTTAACGCGCTGACCGGCTCCAACCAGTTTGTAGGAAACTGGCCTGGAGTAACGGTAGAAAAGAAGGAGGGGCGTCTGAAGGGTCATAAGGATGTAACCATTATGGACCTTCCCGGCATCTATTCCCTTTCTCCCTATACCCTGGAGGAAGTGGTTGCCCGGAATTATCTGATCAGCGAAAGGCCCGACGCCATTATCAACATTGTAGACGGCACCAATATCGAGCGGAATTTGTACCTCTCCACCCAGATCATGGAGCTGGGGATCCCCGTTGTGATGGCGGTGAACATGATGGACCTGGTGAAAAAGTCGGGGAACCAGATACATATTTCTAAGCTGAGCAAGAAGCTGGGCTGTGAGGTGGTGGAGATCTCCGCGCTGAAGGGAACCGGGATCCGGGAGGCGGCTGAGCGGGCTGTAGAGGCCGCCAGGAGAAAGGAAAGCGTCATGCCGGTCCACGAGTTTACAAAGGAAGCCGAGGACATCATCGACGCTGTGGTGGAAAAGCTGGGGGACGACATCCCCAAGGAGCAGAAGCGCTTTTTCGCCATCAAGCTTCTGGAAAAGGATGATAAGATCGGGGAGCAGATGAAGGTGGTTCCTGATGTGAAGCGGGAGATCAAGGCCATGGAGGACGCCTTTGACGACGATACGGAGAGCATCATCACCAACGAGCGGTATGTTTACATCTCCTCCATCATCGGCCAGTGCTACACAAAGGCGGCCGGAGGGAAGAAGCTGACCACCTCAGATAAGATCGACAAGTGGGTGACGAACCGCTGGCTGGCCCTTCCCATCTTCGCGGCGGTGATGGCCCTTGTGTACTATGTATCGGTGACAACAGTAGGCGACTGGGCCACAGGCTGGGTCAATGACGGCGTGTTCGCCGAGGGCTGGAATCTGTTCGGCATCGAGAGCATTCATGTTCCCGCGATTCCGGAGCTTGTGGGGAACGCTCTGGAAGCGGTCCACTGTGCCGACTGGCTTCAGGGCCTGATCGTAGACGGAATCATCGGCGGTGTGGGCGCAGTTCTTGGCTTTGTGCCCCAGATGCTGGTGCTGTTTCTTTTCCTGGCCTTTTTGGAGGCCTGCGGCTATATGGCCAGGGTTGCCTTTATCATGGACCGTATCTTCCGGAAGTTCGGGCTTTCCGGGAAATCCTTCATTCCTATGCTGATCGGAACAGGCTGCGGGGTTCCCGGCGTGATGGCCTCCCGTACCATCGAAAACGACCGTGACCGGAAGATGACCATTATGACAACCACCTTTATTCCCTGCGGGGCGAAGCTTCCCATTATCGCCCTCATTGCGGGAGCCCTTTTTAACGGCGCCTGGTGGGTGGCTCCAAGCGCGTACTTTGTAGGAATCGCCGCCATCATCTGCTCCGGTATTATCCTGAAAAAGACAAAGATGTTCGCGGGGGATCCGGCTCCCTTTGTTATGGAGCTTCCGGCTTATCATATGCCCACCGTTGGCAATATCCTGCGGAGCATGTGGGAGCGGGGCTGGTCCTTTATCAAGAAGGCCGGTACCATCATCCTTCTTTCTGCCATCGTGCTCTGGTTCTTACAGGGCTTCGGATGGGTGGACGGCTCCTTCACCATGCTGGAGGCAGAGCAGCTGGATTCCAGTATCCTGGCCGCTATTGGCGGCGTGATCGCTCCAATCTTTGCCCCTCTTGGATGGGGAGACTGGAAGAGCGCCGTTGCAGCCGTTACCGGCCTGATCGCCAAGGAAAATGTGGTTGCCACCTTTGGAATCCTCTTCGGGTTTGCGGAGGTTTCCGAAAATGGAGAGGAGATCTGGAGCCTTCTGGCTGGCAGCATGACCACGGTGGCCGCCTACTCCTTCCTGGTATTTAACCTGCTGTGCGCTCCCTGCTTCGCGGCCATGGGCGCCATCAAGAGAGAGATGAACAATACCCGCTGGTTCCTTTTTGCCATCGGCTATCAGACGCTGCTGGCATACGCAGTTTCCCTTTGCGTATACCAGATCGGAAGCCTGCTTACAGGAGGCGGCTTCGGCGTAGGGACAGCAGTTGCCGTTCTTCTGGTGATCGCCTTCGGATACATGTTATTCCGTCCCTACCAGGAGAGCAAGACATTACGGTTTTCCCCGAAGAGTATGGCAGGAGCCAGGTAGGTTCTTCTTAAAGACGCTGCCTTCGGCGCGCCTCATGGATTCTCAGATGTGACCGATCAGGGCTCTGGACGACAGGGGCAGCCTGCATCCCCCGGGTGCAGGCTGTACCTGTTTTCCGGGGAATCTGGCGCGAAAACAGAAAGGATGATACCGCCCATGACAAGGAAACCGGATCAAATAAAAATGGACCAGGACGACAGAGGGTATGCCCGTACCCGGATGGAGAAGGAGCTGGTGATGGAAAAGCTGCGGGAGCAGGGCTGCCGGATCACAAGACAGCGCAGGCTGATCCTGGATGCCATCATGGAGTCGGAATGCTCCTGCTGTAAGGAAATTTACTATAAGGTGCAGGAAAAGGACAAAAATATCGGACCCGCCACCGTATACCGGATGGTGAACGTGCTGGAGGGCATCGGCGCCATCAGCCGGAAAAACATGTACCGGATCTCCGGGAATGGCCTTCCGGCGGAAAAAAAGGGCTGCACCGTCCGGCTCAATGACAACACCGTCTGTCGCCTTTCCCAAAAGGATTGGGCGGAGGTGGTGCGGGCGGGCCTGAAGGCCTGTGGCCTAAGCGCAGGGCAGGGCGTGGCGGAAATCCAGCAGATGTGAGATTTAAGTTACAGTTCCCCCCCCTGCCATTTTCACCCCGCTGAAAATGGCAGGCCAATAAATTTGAATAGCCAAAATCCGGCTCCTCGCCGAAGGCGACTTTCCATGAGCCGGATTTGTAACTGTTTACGGGGTACCCGTGAACAGTTACAGATTTAACGAGAATCTTTCTCGATAAGAGAAAAAGAGATAGATTCCCCCTGTTTGGGGTGCTATACTGTGAAAAAATCAGAAAAAGGGCGAAGGGAGGAGAACTTTCTTGAAGAAGCACAAGTTTTGGGCCTGGGCCATGCTGGTTTGTCTGTTCATGGCTTTTTATACAGGCTATGAGCATAAGTGATCGTTTGCCAGGAAAGAGATCAAAGGAGGAGACCATATGGAAATGGATTGGAAGAAGACAGGCTTATTTGCGGCAGGAGTGATTTTTGGCACAGCCGGTATCAGGATTCTTACAAGCAGTGACGCGAAAAAGTTCTACACCCACTGTACAGCCGCAGTGCTCCGGGCGAAGGAGTGCGTGATGGGGACAGTGACCATGGTACAGGAAAATGTCAACGACATTTACGAGGAGGCGAAGCTGATCAACGAGGAGCGTGCCGCAGAGGAATTTTTTGAGGAAGAGGCGGAGCCGGAAGAGGAGGCGTAAGCCAAATAGGAGGAGCGCATAGGACACCTGCAGATTTTCCGGCAGGTGTTTTCCTATATTACAGCAAAAACCGCTGTCCGGTGAAGAGGGCGGCTGATAATAGGCTGTAGGCCGCTTTTGCCGTGACAAGGTTACTGTGGTAAGAATGGAGGGAATGTATTGAGATTTGTGATCAAGCATGAAATACGGGGACGGCTGAGGATCCATGTGTGCCAGAGGCGCATGACAGGCAGCCAGGCAGATGCCCTGGCATATTATCTGATGTCCCTGAAAAGGGTTACCTCGGCCAAGGTGTACGAGCAGACCCAGGACGTGATTCTTTATTACCAGGGTCCCCGGGAGGAGCTGATCCGGGAGCTTACCCGTTTTTCCTATGAAAGAGCGAAGCCCCCGGCTGGCGCGCTGGAGCATTCCGGGCGGGAGCTGAACGCACGGTACAAGGAGAAGCTGGTACACCAGGTGCTCTGCCATTATGGGAGGAAGCTTCTGCTTCCGGCGCCTCTCCACGCCCTGTATATTGGGGTGAAGGCGATTCCTTATATCTGGAAAGGGCTTTGCTCCCTGTGCAGGGGAAAAATCCAGGTGCCGGTGCTGGACGGGGCGGCCATCGCCGTGTCCGTGCTGCGGGGAGATTTTTCCACGGCGGGATCGGTCATGTTCCTCCTGGGAGTGGGAGAACTGCTGGAGGAATGGACCCATAAGAAATCGGTGGGAGATCTGGCAAGAGTCATGTCCCTGAATGTGGGAAAGGTCTGGCTGCGCCAGGGGGAGACAGAGATCCTTACCGAGATGGAGAATATCCGTCCGGGAGATGAGATCGTGGTCCATATGGGAAACGTGATTCCCTTTGACGGTACTGTGACGGAAGGGGAGGCGATGGTGAACCAGTCCTCCCTCACCGGGGAGTCTGTGCCGGTGAGACGCGCCATGGGAGCCAGCGTGTACGCGGGCACTACCCTGGAGGAGGGGGAGCTGGTCCTGAGGGTCAAAGGCGCAGGAGGCACCAGCCGGTATGAAAAGATCGCAGCCATGATCGAGGAGACGGAGAAGCTGAAATCCGGGCTGGAGAGCAAGGCTGAGCATCTGGCAGACAGTCTTGTGCCCTACACCCTGGCCGGGACGGGCCTTGTTTACCTGCTGACAAAAAATGTGACAAAGGCCCTGTCTGTGCTGATGGTGGACTTTTCCTGCGCCTTAAAGCTGGCCATGCCCATCTCCGTTCTTTCTGCCATCCGGGAGGCCGGCGCTCATCAGATCACGGTCAAGGGCGGAAAGTTTTTGGAGGCGGTCGCGGAGGCGGATACCATCGTTTTCGACAAGACAGGGACGCTGACAAAGGCCCAGCCCACGGTGGCAAAGGTAGTCTCCTTCTGCGACAGAGGGGAGGATGAGCTGCTGCGGTTTGCCGCCTGCATGGAGGAGCATTTTCCTCATTCCATGGCAAAGGCGGTGGTGGATGCCGCGAAAAACCGGGGTCTGGACCACGAGGAGATGCACTCGAAGGTGGAATATCTGGTAGCCCACGGGATCTCTACCACCATCGAAGGGAAGAAGGCGGTGATCGGCAGCGCCCATTTTGTCTTTGAGGACGAGGGATGCCTGATCCCGGAAGGGCGGGAGGCACAGTTCGGGGAGCTTCCGGAGGAGTATTCTCATTTGTATCTGGCTCTGGAGGGAAGGCTTGCCGCTGTGATCTGCATCGAGGATCCCCTTCGGAAGGAGGCAGCCGATGTGGTAAAAGCTCTGAAGGAGGCTGGCATTTCCAAGGTGGTGATGATGACCGGGGACAGCGAGCGGACAGCCAGGGCCATTGCCCGTCAGGTGGGTGTGGATGAGTATTACGCTGAGGTTTTGCCCGAGGACAAGGCAGGCTTTGTGGAAAAGGAAAAGAAGGCGGGCCGCAAGGTGATCATGCTGGGGGACGGCATCAACGACTCTCCGGCGCTGTCAGCCGCCGACGCCGGGATTGCCATCAGCGAGGGGGCCGAGCTTGCCCGGGAGATCGCGGACATCACCATCGGCGCTGAGGACCTGTACAGCATCGT
>JAUNJL010000025.1 GCA_030533315.1 Eubacteriales bacterium | reverse complement strand
AACAGACTTTTCTTCCAAAACAGACTTTTCTGAGGCAATGCTTTCCAAAGCAGCGCCAAAAGCAGCCATCTGAGCTAAAAGACTCTTGAGCCTGCCCTTCCGTCTCCCAGGCAAAGCCTTTGAATTAGGGCTCCGCCCCTCTCCGGCGGGACAGCTCCAAGAAAAGCTGGATGAGAGCAGCAAGGACCGTGGTCGTCACAAAGAGGACAAGGGGCATACACCGGGAGTACAGCTCATAAAGAGCCCCCTCCTTCCTGGCAAAAATAAGGCTGTAAGCCGTGATCACTCCGGGATGCAGGATGTAGATCCAGGTGGAATACCTCCTGCCGATGGCGGCAAAAAAGCGGGAAACCCAGCCTCCCCCATAGTATTTCTTCCATCCCACAAAAAACAGGAACACGCACAGCGCCATCAGGGTGGTGCTGATGTACTGCTCTCTGGAAGCGTTGAGCCCCCTGCTCACCAGATACCTTTTTTCCAGCAGGCTGGTTCCAAAGAACAAAAGGCTCCCCACAAAAAGAAGGAACATGAGAAAGGGATTCATTTTCCTTTGGATCCACTCCCTCCGGCACCCCAGCCAGTAACCCATGTAGAAAAAGGGCAGCCCCACAAAAAGGTAATTTCTCACGTAGATATACGAAATCTCCTGATTCCAAAGCAGAAGGGAATACTTTCCGAAAGCCAGGTCACCCGCCAGCAAAAGCGGAGTGAGCGCCCCCAGGATCCAAAGCCTTTTCTTTTTGGCAAGGTAGGAGGCCAGAAGCAGCACGTACAGGATCGCACCCAGATACCAGAGATGGCTTTTGAAGGGCGACTCGTTTGCCAGGAAAAAATCCCGCAGCTTCTCCCAGGAAAAATACTGGGTGCACCGCAGAACCACACCCTCCACTCCCTTTCCCTTTTGGAGGACCAGAAAAAGCCCCAAAAGGAAAAAGAACAGGTTGGCCCCCGCCATCAGGCGGAAGATCTTCCGGATCTGCCCCTTTTCCCTGCCCCTCTCCAGAGTATCACGGAAAAAAAATCCGGTGATCATGAAGAAAACCGGCACGGCAAACCGGAACAGAAGCCGGAGGCGCACTCCTGCGGGCCCCGGAAACCCTCTGTGGATCGTGACCACGCCAAAGGCGCAGAGACACTTCAAAATATCAAGGGTATCCCACCGTTCCCGCATCCTGCCTCCTTCCCTTTCGGAGCGGCCCAGACAGCTGAGCCGCCATGTGTAAAAGCTCCTCTTTTTTCACGCTCTTAAAAGGTGATCCTCTCCGCAAAATAAGCCTCCAGATCCTGGATCTTCACCCTCTCCTGGGCCATGGTGTCCCGATCCCGAACCGTGACGCAGCCGTCTGTCTCGGACTCAAAATCGTAGGTGACACAATAAGGCGTTCCGATCTCATCCTGCCTTCTGTAGCGCTTGCCGATGTTTCCTCTGTCGTCGTACTCGCAGTTGTACTTTTTGGACAGCTGCTGGTAGATCTTCTCCGCACCCTCGCCCAGCTTCTTGGAAAGGGGCAGAACGCCCACCTTCACAGGCGCCAGCACAGGATGGAAGTGAAGGACGGTACGCACGTCGTTCTTCTCCGCATCCAGAACCTCCTCGTCGTAAGCGCTGCACAGGAAGGCCAACACCATACGGTCTGCCCCCAGGGAGGGCTCGATGACGTAAGGCACGTATTTTTCCTTCTTTTCATCGTCAAAGTAGCTGAGATCCTGGCCGGAAACCTTCTGGTGCTGGGACAGGTCGTAGTCGGTGCGGTCTGCGATCCCCCACAGCTCGCCCCAACCGAAGGGGAACAAAAATTCCACGTCCGTGGTGGCCTTGCTGTAGAAACTCAGCTCCTCGGGGGAGTGATCCCGGTAACGCACCTCATCCTCCTTCAGCCCAAGGGAGCTCAGCCAATCCAGGCAGAACTGCTTCCAGTAGGCGAACCACTCCAGATCCGTCCCCGGCTCACAGAAGAACTCCAGCTCCATCTGCTCAAACTCTCGGGTACGGAAGGTAAAGTTTCCTGGCGTGATCTCATTACGGAAGGACTTTCCCACCTGGGCAATGCCGAAGGGAATCTTCTTGCGGGAGGTTCTCTGCACGTTTTTGAAGTTTACGAAAATACCCTGGGCTGTCTCAGGCCGGAGATACACCGTGTTCTTGGCGTCCTCGGTCACGCCCTGGAAGGTCTTGAACATCAGGTTAAACTGGCGGATGTCCGTAAAATTATGCTTTCCGCAGGTGGGGCAGGGAATGGAATGCTCCCGGATAAAATCCATCATGGCCTCCTGGGACCATCCGTCCACGGTGCCGCCCTCCAGCTGGATACCCTTTTCCTGACAATAATCCTCGATCAGCTTGTCCGCGCGGAAACGCTCGTGGCACTCCCGGCAGTCCATCAGGGGATCGGAAAAACCGCCCAGATGGCCGGACGCGATCCAGGTCTGGGGATTCATGAGAATGGCGCAGTCCACGCCCACGTTATAAGGAGACTCCTGGACAAACTTCTGCCACCAGGCCCGCTTTACGTTGTTTTTCAGCTCCACTCCCAGATTCCCGTAATCCCAGGTATTTGCCAGGCCGCCGTAGATCTCGGAGCCGGGATATACAAAGCCTCTGGCCTTTGCCAGGGCAACGATCTTATCCATTGTTTTTTCCATAACATCTTTCTCCTCATTCTCTATACATTCTCTATATTGCGCAGGCTCCGCCCCATGACCTAAGGGGCCGGGGAAGCCTACCTGTGTGGCAGCGCCCGCAGGGCGGGCAGCCGATCCTCCTACGAACAGGAGTGCCTGTCCACAACGGTTTTATTATACTCGCAGGAGCCCTTTTTTTCAACCACGAAAATCCCGCCTGCCAAAAGGCCCGCAGCCCTGCAGACGGTCCCCCCGTCTGAGGGCTACGGCTCCATCAGCTTCAGGATCTGAAGGCTTTTGAACCTTTTGTCCGTGTTTTGATCCATGTAGGCGTGGACGTGCCTCTCCAGCTCCCACAGAACCTCCTCCTTCAAGGTAAAGGTGTACAGCCTTCCCATGGGTGCGGAGGTGATGTACTGCATGGCGTACAGCGCGGCCCCCGAAAGGCTTCTTCTGTCCTCCGCCTGCTCTCCGCACTCCCGGCAGAGAACTCCATGGCCCTCCTGCGAGAAAAAGGTCTCCTCCCCCTCCAGGCTTTTTCCACAGCAAAGGCAGGAAAAAACCTGGGGCATCATCCCCTGCTCCGTCATGGTGCGAAGCTCAAAGACGCAGCGGATCAGACGGTTTGGGATCTGCGGATTCATCAGCGCCCGGATGGAGACATAGAGAAGGTTCATCATCTCCTTCTCGTCCGTCCCCTCCCTTCCAAAATAATCCGCCAGCTCCAGAAAATAAAAGCCATAGTAGACCTCCGGCTGCAGCCTGGCCAGGTCGCCGAAATGATGGGTAATGCTCACCTGGTTCAGGCTGTAGCTGCTGCGCCCCTCAAAAAGGGTAAACTCTCCGAACACGAAGGGGTTTGCCGCAGCGATCAGGGGGCTGTTCTGGCGTCTGGCCCCCTTGGCGAATACCGAAAGCTTCCCCCTCTCCCTTGTGAGGATGACGATGCGCTTGTCATACTCTCCCGCAGGCATGGCTGAGAGCACCACCCCCTGGACGGTGATCAGATCGCTCATATATCAGATTTCCTTTTTGTCATACCCAAAATTCTTCATCATGAAGTCGCTGTCCCGCCAGTCCTTCTTTACCTTGACCCAAAGCTTTAGGTTCACTTTGGACTCCAGCATCCTCTCCAGCTCAAACCGGGCGTTGCTGCCGATCTTTTTCAGCATGGCTCCTCCCTTCCCGATGATGATGCCCTTATGGGACTCCCGCTCGCAGACGATGGTGGCCTCAATGTCATACAGGGGCGGACGGCCCTTGGTCTTTCGCTCCTGCATCCGGTCAATGGCCACGGCGATCCCGTGGGGAATCTCCGCATCCAGGGCGTGAAGGGACTTCTCCCGGATGATCTCCGCCGCAATCTGTCTCTGGGGCTGGTCCGTCACCGTGTCCTCGTCATAGTACATGGGGCCGTAGGGCAGGTACTGGAAAAGGCAGTCCAGAATATCCTCCGTGTTCCGGCCGCGCAGAGCCGAGCAGGGGATGATCTCCGCAAAATCGCAGATCCTCCGGTAGGTGTCGATCACCGGCAGCAGCTCCTCCTTCTTTACCATGTCGATCTTGTTGATGACCAGAAGAAGGGGAACGCCCACCTCCCTCAGCTGCTGGGCAATGTGCTGCTCTCCCGCTCCCACAAAGGTGGTGGGCTCCACCAGCCACAAAATGGCGTCCACCTCCTTCAGGGTGCGCTCCGCCACCGCCACCATATACTCCCCCAGCTTGTTCTTGGCCTTGTGGATGCCCGGCGTGTCCAAAAACACGATCTGTCCCCGCTGATCCGTGTAGACCGTCTGGATCCGGTTCCGGGTGGTCTGGGGCTTTTTGGAGGTGATGGCGATCTTTTGTCCGATCAGATGATTCATCAGGGTGGATTTTCCCACGTTGGGGCGCCCGATGATGGCCACAAACCCGGATTTCATACGTTCGTTCATAATCGTTCTCCTAATAAAGGGTCAGCAGGTGACCAGCGGCTTCGTCTCCAGGAACACATCCCGGGCCTTCTCCACGGCGGTCTCACTTCCCACCACGCAGAGCTGGTCCTCCTCAAGCACCGCCTCCACAAGGGGAGCCAGGGCGCGGATGTCCTCCGCCTCCGCATCCAGGATCTGATCTCTCTCCCTCTGAAGCTGCTCCTGGGTGATCCCCTGGAAATAGGCAGAGGCAGAAATACGCCCCTGGGTTTTGGGGGTGCGTGGGATGTCCTTCCCGCTGATGGTGCCGATGATATACTTTGTCATTTCCCTCTCATCCGCCTGGAATCCCCGGATGTAGTCCGGCATGTCCTCATAAACCTTCAGGGTGCGGCGCAGATGGGGATCCCGGTAGGAAACCAGGAAGCTTTCTCCGTTTCTCTTAAACCCGCTCATGCACCCGTAGGCCCCGCCCTTGACACGGATGTTCATCCAAAGGTAATCGTAGCTCAGGATCACCTTCAGGATGTCCAGCGCTCCTGTGTAAGCATAGCCTTTTTTTGTGAAATTGCCCGTCCTGGCCACGTACTGCACCTGGCCGGCGGTCTTGAAGCCCTCGTTCTTTTTTACACAGGAAAGAGGCCTTCTGGGAAGGCAGCCTCCCTGGGAGGAAAGGGTCTTTTTCA
Source organism: Eubacteriales bacterium (assembly GCA_030533315.1). Next base: position 28,066 of record JAUNJL010000025.1, on the reverse strand, counting down.
GCCGAAGGGACAGCTCCATCACCTCTTGCAGGGATTCTCTCTCCCCGGTGTAGCTGGCCATGAAATTCTCCGGCTGGAGGATCTGTGCCAGAACCTCCTCCAGCTTTCCGATCACCTCATCCTTCCTCTGGTCAAACTCCTTCTCCAGCCTCTCGATGAAGTGGAAGTATCCGATCCCGGCCATCTCGTCCTGGAACAGGGCCATGGGGGAGCCATAGGAAGCCCCTCTCAGCACGGCGCTCTGGTGTCCGGCCGACACAAGGGACGCCTGGCCTCTGGACCTGGTCTGGGCGATGATCTCCCGGAGACGCTTCTCATCCTGAAGCCTGGAGCGGTTCAGGATCTCCTCCACCATGGTGAACAGGAAGTCCATCTGAGGATAAAGGGCCTTGGCCCGCACAGAAAACATGGCCCGGAAGCCCTGGGGATCCTGGGCCCGGTCAAAGACCTCCACGCCGCACTGGATGCCGCCCGTGGCTCCGTTGATCTCGTTGAACAGCTCCCCGTAGGTATAGTTCTCCGTGTCCACATACCCCAGGACGGACTTCAGCAGGCCCAGGTAGTGGATCTTCTCCAGATCCATGTCCTCGTAGGAAAACATCAGATCCAGGTAGCCGATGCCGTTGGTGCAGACCTCATGGTACAAAAACAGGCTTCCGTCCACAAACAGCTCCTCGTTGGACAGCCCCTGGACCTGCCGCCTGATGTCAGAGCGCTTCAGCATGGGGATGCAAAGAAGATCCTCCGGCTTCTCCTCTTCCTCCTGATAAGCCTCCAGAGCCTTCGTCTCCGCCACCAGGCGCTCCAGCTCCTCCCTGGACAGGCTGCTCCTGTATCTCTCCAGGCGGTCGGCCAGCTCCTGATCCCTCTTTGCCGCCAGCCCCCTTTTGGGAACCAGGACGAGGATGGCCCCGTGAGGATTTTCCAGCAATTGATCCCGGATCAGCTTCTCAAAATACCCCTCCTGCACCGCCCTTTTCAGCTCCTCAAACAGGGGCAGCAGCTTCACTGGCCCGAAGGGCTCCTCCTCCTGGTAAAGCCAGGCACCCAGGATATCCAGGCCGTACATCAGCCCTCTGGGATAGGAAGCGAAGTCCGCCTCCCGATAACGGAACTCCAGGAAATTGATGCCGGCCTCCAAGGCCTTCCTGTCCACCCCCTTTTGGACCGCCTCCGTCAGGACCCTTCGGATGATGGAGACAAACTCCTCCTTCTGCTCCTGGTTGGCCCCCTTGGCCACCACGGTAAAATAGGGCTGCAGGATCCCGTCCTCAAAGGAGCCGTAAATGTCCTTCCCCACCCCTGCGTCCAGAAGAGCCTTCTTCAGGGGCGCACCGGGAGCGCTGAGAAGGGCGTAATCCAGCACCTCGAAAGCCAGGGTACGCTTCAGATCCGCCCCGTTCCCCGTCACCATGTTGTAGGAAAGATAGGTGTTGTCCTTCTCCTCCTCGTTCTCCGACACCGGATACTCCCTGACCAGCTCTTTCCTCTCCTGGAAGGGCTTTTGGAACCGGATCTGGGAATCCACGGACAGGGCCTGAAAATCAGAAAGATAGTGCTGGTCTATAAACGCCAGCTTCTCCTCCATGTCCATGTCCCCGTAGAGATAAATATAGCTGTTGGAGGGGTGGTAATAGGTTCTGTGGAAGTCCAAAAACTCCTCATAGGTCAGCTCTGGAATGCTCTCCGGGGCCCCTCCGGACTCCACCCCGTAGGTGGTGTCGGGAAAAAGGGCGTTCATGATCTCCCGCTCCAGCACGTCGTCAGGAGAGGAGAAGGCCCCCTTCATTTCATTGTAGACCACGCCGTTGTAGGTCAGCGGCCCCTGGACGCTTTCCAGATGGTAATTCCAGCCCTCCTGACGGAAGATCTCCTCCCGCTTGTAAATGTTGGGATAAAACACCGCGTCCAGGTAAACGTGCATCAGGTTCTGGAAATCCTGGTCGTTGCAGCTGGCCACGGGATAGCAGGTTTTGTCTGGATAGGTCATGGCGTTTAAAAAGGTGTTCAGGGAGCCCTTTACCAGCTCCACAAAGGGATCCTTCAGGGGAAACTCCCTGGAACCACAAAGAACGCTGTGTTCCAGAATATGAGGCACCCCCGTGCTGTTTTTCGGCGGGGTGCGAAAGGCTATGGAAAAGACCTTGTTTTCATCGTCGTTCTCCACCAGGACCACCCTGGCCCCTGTTTTTTTATGACGGAGCAGGTACCCCTTGGAATGGATGTCCGCCAGGTCCTCCTCCTTGATCAGCTGGTATGCCGGTATATTGTCTTTGTTCATTTCTGCCTCCATTTGCAAAATATGGATTGTCTGCGGGGCCTTGCACCCCTTCGGGGTCAGATCCCTCCCTCACCTGGATAGTGCAGCTCATACATCTCCCTGGCCGCCCTGGTGAGAATGCCCAGCTCCTCCTCCATGCCAAGAGCCTGGGGGAGAACCACGGCAGTGTTGTAAACATCGCTTTGGATTTTATCCTTCAGCTTGTCCTGGCCGATGTTGATCAGGCCGCAAAGGGCGCTGCCGTAGGAGCGGTCCGTCTCGCAAAGCTCCATGTACAGCTTCACAAGATGGCAGCACTCCCGGTACAAAAGCTCCTGATACAGTCCGCCCTTCTCCTGAAATTCGTCAAATTTCAGATTTTTCAGGCGCCGGTTCAGATTCTTCCTGGCCCCCTGACCGCCAAAAAGCCTGTGGCCTGCGTCCTTGTTAAATTCCATTTCCATCCACAGGGCAAGAAACCCGTCCGCCCGGTTGTTTTTTTCCACCTGGGAGGGTTCCTTGTAACGGAGCTCCCACAGCTCCCTGCGGATCTGGTCCTCCTGGGGCGAATCCCCCTCCTCCATGGATCTGTCAAGAAGCGCCTTCCTCTTCATGGGATCGTGCTCCCGGTAATACTGGGCAATGGTGGGTGTATCCATCCGTCCTTCCTCCTTATGCTTCCTGTGCGTAGGCCAGCTCCGTCTCGGCAAGGCTCAGAGCCTCCTCGATCACCTTGTCCATATCCATGTAGCGGTACATTCCAAGGCGTCCCCCGAAAAGAACGTTCTTTTCCTCCAGGGCCAGACGCTCATACTGGGCAAAAAGCTCGTCGTTCTTCTGATCGTTGATGGGATAGTAGGGCTCCTTCCCCTTCTCCCACTTTGCAGGATATTCCCTCGTGATCACGGTCTTTGGCTGGGTGCCGAACTCAAAATGCTTGTGCTCGATGATCCTGGTGTAGGGAACCTGGAAATCCGTATAATTGACCACCGCATTTCCCTGGTAATTGCTCATCTCCAGGACCTCCGTCTCAAAGCGCAGGGAACGGTATTCCAAGGCCCCATAACGATAATCATAAAACTCATCGATCATGCCGGTGAAAAGCACCCTGTCCGCCTGGGCCAAAAGCTCCTCCCGGTTTGCGAAAAAGTCCGTCTTCAGGCACACCTGGATGCCCTCCAGAAGTCTTTTGACAATGCGGGTGTAGCCGCCCTTGGGAATCCCCTGGTAGGGATCCTTGAAGTAGTTGTTGTCGTAGGTGTAGCGCAGGGGAAGGCGCTTGATGATAAAGGCGGGAAGCTCCCGGCAGGAGCGGCCCCACTGCTTCCTGGTGTAGCCCTCCACCAGCTTCTCATACACGTCCTGTCCCACAAGGGCGAGAGCCTGCTCCTCCAGGTTCTGGGGATGGGTGATGTGCATCCTGGAAATCTGCTCTTGGATCTTGGCCTTGGCCTCCGCCGGGGTCTTCACCCCCCACAGCTGATGGAAGGTGTTCATATTGAAGGGCAGATTGTACAGCTCGTCCTGGTAAATGGCCACCGGGGAATTGACAAAATGGTTAAATTCCGCAAACTGGCTGACGTATTCCCAGATCTCTTTTTTGGAGGTATGAAAAATATGGGCCCCATAGCAGTGTACCTGGATGCCCTCCATCTCCTCCGTATAAATATTTCCTCCGATGTGATCCCTCTTGTCGATCACAAGACAGGTCTTCCCCCTCTTTTTCGCCTCATGTGCAAAAACGGCGCCGAACAAACCGGCCCCAACGATCAAATAATCATATTTTCTCATTTGAAACGCCCCTTTCTGTCTCATAGCCTATAGTATACCAAACTTTACGAAAAAAAGGTACCCCCTATCGAAGAGAGTACCCTTTCCCATACTGCCTGCAGGCGGCCAGCTTTTATTTTTATGATTTTTCCCCACTTTTCCTGGCCACCCCAGATCTCCTGCGACCCCTTTTTCGATCCCCGGCAAGGTACACCCGGCGGATGTAGCGCAGCGCCTTTTTCTCCCCGTGATCGTGGAGGATCCGAAGCAGACCCTCCAGCTCCTTCTTGGTCTGGGGATGGACGAACCACAGCTTGTCCTTGCTTTTCAGATAATACCGCAGAGGCGCCTGGCAGGTGTAGCCGGCCCCCAGGTAGGTCCGGGAGGCGCTGATCCGGTCCATGACCATCTCCGCCACGTATCTGCGGGGCATCCTCGCCCCCATGATCACATGGTCGTCGTCCAGGGCATAATCCACCCAGTGCTCGTAATGGTGCCTGTTTCTCCCCTTGTGGTGGAGCCATGCGGTGGAAACCCCCGTTTCCTCCCGCTCAGCGTTGTTGGGGCTTCTGTCCCCCTGGTAATACCGGCACCCCACCAGAAACTCCGACGGAGCATATTTGGACAGGTCATGAAGCAGGCCCTGCTTATACAGCCCCACGGAAAAGCAATATTTCATGACCATCAGCTTATGCTTTGTGATCGTTTTAAAGTGCAGCCACGGGTGCATCCTTTTCTACCTCCGATCCTTGCGCCTGCCCGTCCTTCTCCTCCTGGAGGGGCAGCTTCTTTTTCTCCTCGCCTGGCTCCTTCCCGGCCGTTTCTTCCCGGCCGGGCAGCTTTTTCTCCTGCAGTTCCTCCCCGGCCGCTGCTTCCTGGCCGGATGGCTCCTTTTCCTCATCCCCTGGCTCTTCCCGTCTTCCCAGGAGGACCACGATGGATCTGGGCCCTACCCCAATGTCCTTTTTGTAGCGCTCTTCCTGGGAAAAGCTCCCCGCCGTGTCGATCTCCTTGATCCAGTGCATTCCCTCCGGCAGGTTCGGCAGGGCAAAGACCCTCTCCTCCCAATAAAAATTGCAGGCAATGTAAATGGCGTCGTCAGGATCTCCCTCCTGATTTTTTTCGTAGGCCCCGTTGTACATGATCCCCAGCATACGGCTGGTGTTCTCGGAGCTGCAGTACCAGGCCCTCTCCCCGTGGAAGGACACGTCAGGAAAGCCCTTTGCCTCATAGTCGGCCTCCAAAAGAGGCTTCCTTCCGTGAAGGATGGGATGGGCCTTCCGAAAGGCGATCAGCTCCTTCACGAAAGAGCGGAGCTCCTGGTTTTTCTTCAAGCCCTTCCAATCCACCCAGCCGATGGGATTGTCCTGGCAGTAGGCATTGTTGTTTCCCCCCTGGGAATTGGCGATCTCATCACCCCCGTAGATCATGGGCGTTCCCTGAGAGAGGAGCAGAAGGGCAAACGCGTTTTTCATCTGTTTCATGCGCAGCTGACGGACCAGGGTTCGGCGGCTGGGGCCTTCCGCCCCACAGTTCCAGGAATCATTGTAGGAGCTCCCGTCCTGATTGTCCTCCCCGTTCGCCTCGTTGTGCTTATAATTGTAGGCCACCATGTCCCCCAGGGTAAAGCCGTCCTGGCACGCCATGTAGTTGATCACGCCCTGATCCTTATGGCTGCGGGTCATTCGGTATCTTGCGCTTAGCACCATGCCCTCGTCGCTTTTCAGGAAGCGGCGCATGTCCCTGCAGAAGCCGTCGTTGTACTCCCCGAAGCTTTTCACCTTGGGCATGGCCTCCTCGCGGATGGCTCCCAGGTCATAGCCATGGGCAAACAGCTTTGTCCCAAACAATACCCCGTCGTGAAGGGCCAGATGGAGGGGCGCTCCCTCCCCCACAAGGTGAAAGCCGTCTATGTGGTAATAGCCCCTCCAGAACTGAAGGGCGCGAAGAGCCGTAAAACGGTTCGTCCCGGCGGGGAAATACATTTCCATAATGCAGGCGATCCCCGCCTGGTGGAGGGCCCGCACCAGACGGCACACCTCCTCCTCTGGATCGCTGGTGGCCGCATAGGCGCTTTTTGGAGCAAAATAGAACCCGGAAAGATAGCCCCAATAATTCACAAGGCCTGCCGGCCTGCGGCTGGTGACCATCCCCGTATGAGGCGTATGGGGGGAAACCTCGGGAAACTCGTAGGCGGGCATCAGCTCGATGGCGTTGATCCCCAGCTCCTTCCAATAGGGGATCATCCCGATCAGGCTTTCAAAGGTGCCCTTTTTTGGCCCCGTTCCCTTCCACTGGCGGGTATAGCCTCTCACGTGGAGCTTATAGAGGATCATGTCCTCGTAGGTCAGCTCCGGCATCCGGTCTCCCTCCCAGTCAAACTCCTTTTCCGGCAGAAAGCCGCAGCGGATCTTGTGGGGATCCGGATCTATGGGTGCGCCGAACCGCTCCCTGCCGAAGATGCGGTATGCGCAGGGATCCGGCAGAACCCTTCCATTGATCTGAAAATTATACTGGAAGCCCTCCGGCCGAAAGCCCTTCAGCAGAACCGAATAGATCCTTCCCGTACAAAACTCCTTCGTCAGCGGCAGCTCCTCCGCAGGCGCCTTTCCCCTCCCTCTGTACAGAAGCAGGGAGACCGACGCGTCCTCCGGAGCCTCCACCGCAAAATTGTAGCCCTCTGCCAGGCGGTTCGCCCCCAAAAACAGGGGATGTCCTGGTTGAATGTTGTTCCTTCTTTTCGCAGCCATCGTAAGCCCTCCTCATACTTTGGCCCCACAGGGGCGATCTGCGCAAAATTCCTTTGTCCTTCTTTCTTGTCTCTGTGACAATTTTTCATTTTCCCATAGTCCTGGCGCTGCCGGGAGCCTGTGCCCCTCTGCCCCGGCGCCCCGCCCCCTAAAGCGAAGCCCTGGCGTCCCAGTCCAGGCTGATGTCCAGCTCCACGGGGCAATGATCCGATCCCATGATTTCCGTATGGATCTTTGCGTCCTCCAGCTTCTCCTTCAGGGAAGCGGAGGTCAAAAAGTAGTCGATCCTCCACCCCGCATTTTTTTCCCGGGCCTTAAATCGATAGGACCACCAGGAGTAGATTCCCTCCTTGTCTGGATAGAAATAGCGGAAGGTGTCGATAAAGCCCTTCTCCAGCACCGTGGTAAAGCAAGCCCTCTCCTGGTCGGTAAAGCCGGCGTTCATCCGGTTGGTCTTTGGATTTTTCAGATCGATCTCCCGGTGCGCCACATTAAGGTCCCCGCAGACGATCACAGGCTTCTTCTCCTGAAGCCCCAAAAGATAGGCCAGAAAGTCACGCTCCCACTCCATGCGGTATGGGAGACGCTTCAGCTCACCCTGGGAATTGGGAGTGTACACGGTGACCAGGTAAAAGCCCGGGTATTCCAAGGTGATGACCCTGCCCTCCTGGTCATGCTCCTCCATCCCGATCCCCCTGGTCACGGACAGAGGCTCCTTTTTCGTAAACACGGCGGTACCGGAATACCCCTTCCGGTTGGCATAGTTCCAATATTGATAATAGCCGGGCAGCTCCAGCTGTATCTGATTCTCCTGGCACTTCGTCTCCTGCAGGCAGAAGATATCCCCGTCCAGAAGGGAAAAGCTGTCCAAAAAGCCCTTTGTCACGCAGGCCCTTATCCCATTTACATTCCATGAAATCAGCTTCATATAACTCTCCTCTTCTTTTGTTTTTCTACGCTCCAACGGCCGCATCCGCCCCGCTTCCTTTGCGGAGCCCCGTAAAAGATACGGCAAACAACAGACAGTCCAATCTCACGGCCGCAGCTTTATTATAACATAGATTTCTTTTCCAACCAAATACATTTTGACATGGTTTTCTCATGGCAGGGGCCTGTGGCAGGCTTCCCAAATGGCCCTGGCCTGGCCTGATGGCTTACCGGTATTGCATTCCCCCGTCCTTTCTGTTAGAATAGCCATAGCTGCGACGACGGCCGTTTCAACAGGGTGCAGCCGGATGCCCAGCCGGATGCCTTAGGAACGCTCCGTGAAGGCCCTCCGGGGCGGTGGTTCTCGATGGACCCGCCGCCTCCGCCACCGGCGGGGAAGGCGGCCTGGCTGTCACGGCGAATCCACTATCTAAGAAAAGCGAGGATTTATTTATGAGCGACACATTTGACCGAGAAAGCTGCAATAGCTCCGCTTCCTGCTCCGCCAGCGACTGCGCCTCCTGTCAGGGAGGCTGCAAGACGGACGACGCACACCACACCATCACCCTGACCATGGAGGACAACACGGAGGTGGAGTGCGCCATCCTGACCATCTTCCCGGTGGACGAAAAGGAGTACATCGCCCTTCTTCCCCTGGACGAGAACGGACAGAATGAGGACGGGGAGGTTTATCTCTACGTCTTTTCCCGCACGGAAAAGGGAGATCCCGTGCTGTCCAACGTGGAGGACGATGAGGAGTACAGCAAGGCTGCCGCTGCCTTTGACATCATCCTTCAAAATGCAAGGGCCGCCGAGGAGGCAAAGGAACCTCTGGAGTAGGCCCCAAAAGGACCTTCATACCTTCCCTTCTGCCGCCTGGCTCTCCCTGCGTCCAGGCCCAGAAGGGCGCCTCCGCCGGCAAAAAAGCCGCTTCCCCGGGACAGTCATCCTGTCCTGGGGAAGCGGCTTTTTTTGCGGTCTTCATCCGGTGGTGCTGCCAAGGCCGCCGTTTCGCACCTGGGAGGCTTCATCATCCAGGGTGATCCCGTATTCCACGAAAATCCCCTGCATAAAGCCTGTCCCGGCCTGAAGCGTCACAGTCTTCTCTTCCCTGGAGTCATTGATCAGCTTGGCAAAAATATGCCCCTCATTGTCCGAAGCGTAATAATCGCTGTCAATGATCCCCACGGTGTTGTTCATCTGCAGGCGGTATCGAAACCCAAGGCTGCTTCTGGGATAGCACTTCAGCACCCATCCCGGCTCCATCCGCACCCGGATGCCCGTGGGGATCTTCACCGTCTCTCCCGGAGCCACCACCAGGGTGATAGGGGTAAAAAAGTCATAGCCCGCACTGCCTGCCGTAGCCCTCCTGGGAAGGAGGATACCCTCATAGAGCTCCCTGATCTCCTCCTCCCTGCCAGGGCCAAAGGTGTCCTGCCAATCCTCCAGGAACCGGGGAAAGCTCACCTTTTGAAATTGTCCGATCCGTCTCATCTTCCTCATCCTCTCTTTCTCGTCTCCAAAAAGGCGGTGGATCTGCCTTTTTTACAGCGGAAACGCCGGGCTTTCACGGTCCGGCGTTTCTGCTGCAAGGCCGAAAGACTCCCGCCCTCCGGCTTATCTTCTATTTGAGGGAACATCCTTCATGCTGAAGCTCAATCTTCCCATCTTGTCCTTTCCAAGGCATTTCACGGTCACCTTGTCGCCCAGGGTCAGCACATCCTCCACCCGGCCGATACGCTCCTTGCAGATCTTGGAAATGTGTACCATTCCCTCCTTGCCCGGTGCGAACTCGATGAAGGCGCCAAACTCCTTGATGCTCACCACCCGGCCTGTGAGGATCTGTCCTTCCTCAAAGTCCATGGCGATCATTTCCACCATGTGCTTGGCGTCCTGCATACTCTTATCCTCCACGCCGCAGATGGAGACTGCGCCGTCATCGGTGATGTCGATCTTCACGCCGGTGCGCTCAATGATGGTATTGATGGTCTTGCCTCTCTGTCCCACCACGTCGCCGATCTTCTGAGGATCGATCTGGATCTGAATGATCTTCGGCGCATATTTACCAACGGAGGGACGAGGCCCGGCGATACATTTTTCCATCACCTCGGTCAGGATATACTCCCTGGCCTCCTTTGTCCGGCGGATGGCCTCCTCCACGATCTGTCTCGTCAGTCCGTGGATCTTGATGTCCATCTGGATGGCGGTGATGCCGTCATGGGTGCCTGCCACCTTAAAGTCCATATCCCCGAAGAAGTCCTCCAGCCCCTGAATGTCTGTGAGAACGATATAATCGTCGTCCGTGTCCCCCGTCACCAGGCCGCAGGAGATGCCGGCCACCGGCTTGCGGATGGGCACTCCAGCCGCCTCCAGGGACATGGTGGAGGCGCAGATGCTGGCCTGGGAGGTGGAGCCGTTGGACTCAAAGGTCTCCGACACGGTACGGATGGCATAGGGGAACTCCTCCTCGGTGGGAAGCACCGGGATCAAAGCTCTCTCCGCCAGGGCGCCATGTCCAATCTCCCTCCGTCCCGGTCCCCTGGAAGGCTTCGTCTCACCTACGGAGTAGGATGGGAAATTGTAGTGGTGCATATATCTCTTGGAGGTCTCAAACTCATCCAGGCCGTCCAGCCTCTGTGCCTCAGACAGAGGCGCCAGCGTGGTCACGGTACAGATCTGCGTCTGTCCTCTGGTGAACATGGCAGAGCCATGCACGCGGGGGATGATATCCACCTCCGCCGCCAGCGGGCGGATCTGGTCGATGGCCCGCCCATCGGGGCGCTTGTGGTCCTTCAGGATCATCTTGCGGACCGTCTTTTTCTGGTACTGGTAAACGGCCTCACTGAGAACCTCCAGCCACTCCTCCTTATCCGCAAAGGCCTCCTTCAGCTTCTCCGTCAACGCACTGACATTTTTCTCTCTGGTCTGCTTGTCATCGGAAAATACGGCCACCTCCATCTCCTGGGGAGGAACGATCTCCATGATGGCGTCAAAAAGCTCCTGGGGAACGGCGCAGGACTCATAGGTGTGCTTCTCTCTTCCGCACTCCTCCACAATACGGTCGATAAACCGGATGATCTCCTGGTTTACCTCATGAGCCTTGTAGATCGCCTCGATCATGCGGTCCTCCGGCACCTCATTGGCCCCGGCCTCGATCATGATCACCTTGTCCCTTGTGGAGGCGACGGTGAGCTGCAGGTCGGACACGTCCTTCTGGCCCAGGGAAGGATTGATGATCAGCTCCCCGTCGATCATGCCCACCTGGGTGGTGGCACAGGGGCCATCAAAGGGAATGTCGGAAATGCAGGTGGCAATGGAGGACCCCAGCATGGCGGGAACCTCTGGATTGCACTCCGGATCCACGGACATGACCATGTTCACCAGGGTCACATCATTGCGGTAATCCTTCGGGAAAAGAGGACGCATGGGACGGTCGATGACCCTGGAGGTCAGGATGGCGTGCTCGCTGGCCTTTCCCTCCCTCTTATTGAAGCCGCCGGGTATTTTCCCCACGGCGTACATCTTTTCCTCATACTCGACACTCAGGGGGAAGAAATCGATCCCCTCTCTCGGCTCCTTGGAGGCCGTTGCTGTGGAAAGAACGGTGGTGTCCCCGTAGTGCATCAGAGCTGCCCCATTGGCCTGCTTTGCCACGCGGCCGATGTCCACGGTCAAGGTTCTTCCAGCTAAATCCATGGAATAACTTTTGTACATAGTTTTTCTCCTTTATCATTTTTTCCTGGAACAAAAGCCCGAAACAACTGAAAAAGCCGCGTCAAACACGGTCTTTTCAGCAGTCTCGGAAAACATCCTTTGCTCCCATCGCCGGGGATGTCCCCTCTGTCACTGATTGCAAAAGGGGGACGGATGGATCATCCGTCCCCTTTCTCTGCGTACACCTCTTATTTTCTCAGGCCCAATCTCTCGATCAGTGTACGGTATCTTTCGATGTCTGTTTTCTTTAAGTAAGCCAGCAGGCCACGTCTCTGACCAACCATCTTCAGCAGACCGCGTCTGGAATGGTGATCCTTGTGGTTATTCTGTAAATGTGCGGTGAGCTCCTGGATCCTGGCCGTGAGGACAGCTACCTGTACCTCCGGTGAACCGGTGTCACCCTCGCTTCTTGCATACTCCTTCATGATCGCTGCTTTTTTTTCTTTTGAAATCATTTCCGATCTCCTCCTATACCAAATAAATATTCTTTTTGCAGCCAGCCAAACAGGCGGCTGTCTGGAAACGCCGCATATCAAGAGACGGTCGGAGCCTCCAACCTCTGAACATGGGCTATTTTCGCACCTTTCCCAGTATATCATACCTGAGATATGGTTGTAAACTGTTTTTTTTCTTTCGTGGATTTTTTATGAATTTTCATGAATTTTTCAGCCCGGACGCACCGGCCTGTCCATTCTCAGCAGGTAAAGGCCGCAGGCGCGGCCCCTCAGATACCTGAGCTGCCGGTGCGGTACCCCTTCTGCTGCTCGATGGGATCCTCCTCCAGAAGAGAGAATGCAATGTTGGTGGCATGGTCGGCCACTCGCTCCAGCCCGGAGATAATGTCTGAGAACATCATACCGGCGCTGGCGGTACACTCTCCTCTTGTGAGCCGCTGGATGTGGGACTCCTGCAGATCCCTCTCCCTTTGATCCACCAGCTCCTCCAGATCCAGGATCTCCAGCATGTGCTCCTGGTTGTTGTGGGAAAACATGTCCAGGGCGTAGGAGGTGATCCTCAGCACCATGTCCAGCATGGCAAGAAGCTCCTCGCTGGCCTGCAGGCTGAACTCCACTCCCCGCTCCATCCTGGCCCTTGCGGCATCCGCAATGTTCTCCGCATGGTCGCCGATGCGCTCGATGTCGTTCACCACGTGGAACAGACCTCCCAGGCTTCTTGCATCGTCGCTGGGAATGGTGGTATCGCTGACCTTCACCAGATAGCTGGTGATCTCGTGATTGAGAAAGTCGATCTGTCTTTCTACCTGATAGACCTGCTCCACCTTCTCCTCCTCCAGGGTGAGGAGGCCGTCCATGGCGCATTTCAGGTTCTCAATGGCCAGGTTCCCCATACGCTCGATCTCCCTGGTGGCGTCAAAGACAGCCGTCGTAGGCGAAAAGATGGATTTCTCCCCGATGTAGTGGAGCTGATAGATATCCTCCGTCTTTTTTTCCTCCCCCCGGATCATCCACTGTGAAAGACGGACGATCTGGCGAATAAAGGGGGCCAGAAGAAGCACCTCCGACACCTTGATCAGGGTATGGGCGTTTGCCACCTCCCGTCCCGGGTTGCTGCCGGAGATCAGCTGGATAAAGGCCGTGACAGGCTCCAGGGCCAAAGACAGGATCACGTACATCACCGCCGTGCCGATGATGTTGAAGAGAAGGTGGATCATCGCCGCCCTCTTTGCGTCCCGTTTTCCATTGAGGGCCGCCAGAAGAGCGGAAACACAGGATCCAATGTTACAGCCAAAAATGATAAAAAAGCAAATCCGAATATCCAAAAGCCCCTGATTTGCCAGAAGCAGGACGATTCCCACCGTGGCGGAGGAGCTTTGGAGCACGGCCGTCACCAGGATTCCCACGATCACCGCCAGGAAATGATTGTCCAGCGAGCTCATGACTCCCACCACCTGGGGAGACTCCCTTAGGACGGACATGGAGGCGGACATGTTGGTCAGACCCAGAAACAGGATCCCGAAGCCAAGACAGACCTCCCCGGCGCTCTGCAGATCTGACCTTTTGCAGAACATGAGCAGAACCACACCTGCCATGACAATCGCCGGCGCCATGGCTGCCAGGTTAAAGGATATGAGCTGGGACGTCACCGTGGTGCCGATGTTGGCCCCCATGATGACTCCCGCCGCCTGGTACAGGTTCATCAGCCCGGAATTTACGAAGCTGACCACCATCACCGTCGCTGCGCTGGAGGACTGTATGATAGCGGTAAAAAAGGTGCCCACCAGGATTCCCCGCAAGGGGGTTTTGGTGAAAAACTCCAGGATACTGCGCATTTTGGCCCCGGCAGCCTTCTCCAGGCTGTCGCTCATCAGCTTCATACCATACAGAAAAAGGCCTAGCCCTCCCATTAAACCAAGAATTATCTCTGCCATCTTTTCAATGCTCTCCCTCGTATTTTACATCACTCATCGCTTTTTTGCCGGCAGTCCATCCAGCCGGGCCGCCGCCTGCCAGCATCCACGAGAGCGCCCTGCCCGGCAGATCTCTCTGCCTGACACCAGTATGCCGCAGACGGCGCCGCTTATGTGCGGACCTGACAGGAACCGGTCATGGATTTCCGCCCTTTCGCCGGAAATATTGCTCCCCCGACTTTGCGTCACGAAGAAGCTGTGATTTTAAAGCCTCCAGGGAGGAAAACCTTTGCTCAGGTCTCAAAAAATGCTTGAAATCCACCTGGCAGCTCTCCCCGTACAGATCCTCGCCGCAATGGAACAGATAAGTCTCCACCCCCATAAAGGTGCCGCCCACCGTGGGCTTGTAGCCTACGTTGGTGATCCCCTGATAGGTGCCCCTCTCGAAATGGGACTCCGTAATGTACACGCCGTTGGGGGGCATCAGCTTATCCTCAGGAGGACGGATGTTTGTGGTGGGAAGAAGCATTCTGTGTCCCAGCCCCCGTCCGTGAAGGATCTCTCCCTCCACGAAATAATCGCAGCCAAGCAGGGCCGTGACCTTTTCCATGTTTCCTCTTTTTAGCTCCTCCCGGATAAAGGAGCTGCTGATCTTGCGCTCCATAGCCATCTCCTTGGGAAGAACCTCCACCTGAAAGCCGTATTCCATTCCCAATTTTTTCAAAAGCCCCGGCGTTCCCTTCCGCTGAAAACCAAAGCGGTAATCCTCCCCCACCACCACGCAGGCGGCGTGAAGGGCGTCCGCCAGGATCTCCCTTGCGAAGGTCTCCGGGCTCATGTGCTTAAAATGATCGGTGAGGGGACATTCCAAAAGAATATCCACTCCCATTTTTTCCAGAAGCCTTCTCCTTTCCTCCCTGGCAAGTATCCGTTTGCCCGGCAGGTCGAAGGCCAGGAGCACAGCCTGGAGACCCTTTTCCTTTTGTTCCAGAACACGCTCCACCAGCTTCTGGTGTCCCCGGTGGATCCCGTCGAACTTTCCCAGCGTCACGGCGCTTTTGGAAAGAAGGGGAAATTCACCTTCTGTCTTCCGATACTCCATACTCCACTCCTCAGAACATTTTTATGGGATAGTAGGATCCCCTGGCGTCCCTCCACTGAAAAACGCCGATGAAGGCTCCGGCGCTGTCGTACATCCGGATCCACCCCTCCCGGCATCCCCGCTCCAGCAGCTCCTCCGGCAGGGGATTGCCATTTTTCAGAAGCCGGTCCCCTTCTGGAAGGCAGCGCACCGCCGGGTACTCCGACAGAACCTCCTCAATGGAGTATACCAGCTCCTCCACCCGGTTTTCTGAGACTGCCTCCTCCACCTCCTGTAAGGTGTAGGCGTCCTCCATGGAAAAGCGTCCCACCCTTGTCCTGAGCAACTCTTCCATACAGCCGCCGCAGCCCAGGGCCTCCCCCAGGTCATGGCACAGGGTGCGTATGTAGGTGCCCTTGCTGCAGGTCACCGTAAACCGCACCCGGGGAAGCTCCATGTCTTCCAGATGGATCTCATAAAAATGGACAGGGCGGGGCTTTCGCTCCACCACCTTCCCCTCCCTGGCAAGCTCGTACAATTTTTTGCCCCCCACCTTCAAAGCCGAATACATGGGCGGGATCTGCATCTGGTCTCCCAAAAAGCCCAGAAGAGCCTTCTCCACCTCTTCCCTTGTCACCGCCACCGGCCTTTCCTCCAGGACGCTTCCCGTCATATCCTGGGTGTCGGTGACGACCCCCAGCCGCAGAACGGCCTCATAGGTCTTTTCCTTTTCCGTGAGCAGCTCCACCAGGCGGGTGCCCTTGCCCAGGGCCACAGGCAGCACGCCCACAGCCTCCGGGTCCAGAGTCCCGGTGTGGCCGATCTTTTTCATGTGCAGGATTCCCCGCAGCTTCGCCACCACGTCGTGGGAGGTAAATCCCTTTTCTTTGTTGATTACAAGGATCCCATTCATTGGCAATCCAGTCCCAGAAGCTGTCTTTCGATCTGTGCGGAAACGTTGTTGATCACGTCATACATGGAGCCGGACATGTCGCACCCGGCAGCCCGCATATGGCCGCCGCCGCCGAAAAACAAAGCGATCTTGCTCACGTTCACGGCCCCGTTGGAGCGCAGGGATACCTTGAACACCTGCGTCTCGATCTCGTAAAGGAACATGGCCACCTCCACGCCCCGGGTCAGACGGAGCTGGCTGACGATCCCATCCAGATCCGACCCGTCCACGCCGTAAAAATCCATGTCCCGCTTTTTCAGATAGCCCACAACGCACTTTCCGTCCAAAAGCAGGATGCTCTCCGTCAGGACACGCCCCATGACCTGATTTTGGATGTAGCTTTTTTGGAAAAAGGACTCGTCGATGATCTTGCTGAAGTCAAAGCCGGTCTCCATCAGGCTTCCCGCAATCCGCATGGTCTCAGGGGTGGTGGAGGAATACTGGAACACGCCCGTGTCATGGGCCATGCCGGTATAGATGGCGGCGGCAACGTCCTTGTCAATCTTGTCCCGATCCAAAAGCCCATAGAGAACCTCACAGGCCGAGCTGATGCTGCCCCGGATATGGTTCACCTTGGCAAAGCCTGGATTGCTCACGTGGTGATCGATGCAAAGACTCTGTCTGGCATTGTCAAAGAGCTCCCCCACAAGGGCCAGACGATCCCTGGCGCTCACGTCACAGGTGACAAACAGGTCATAGACCTGGTCACCCTCCGCCTCCACCTTCACCTCGTCCAGACACCGGATGTGCCCAAAGGCAGGCTTCGGATGATCCAGATAAACGTCCACCTTGATCTGGGGATAATTTTTCCTGAT
Organism: Eubacteriales bacterium; assembly: GCA_030533315.1. The sequence continues at coordinate 11,429 of JAUNJL010000025.1, read as the reverse complement.
GTACAGATACAGACCCATACAGGAACCGATGCAGTCTCCATCCGGGCGGATATGTCCCCCGATCCCCATGGTGGAAACCCCTTCCAGTATTTCATCTAATCTTTCCATTTTATCTAAACACCTCATTCCTGCATCCCCTGATCCAGGGAATCCTGTGTCTTCGTCCTGCCCATGATGTCGTCGATCCTCTTGGACATACGGACGCCATACTCAATGGACTCGTCCAGAATAAACCGAAGCTCCGGCGTGTTTCTCAGATTCAGGCTTCTGGCAAGCTCCCGCCGGATGTACCCCTCGGCGCTTTTCAGCCCCGATATGGTATCCTTCTTGGCATTCTCGTCCCCCAGGACGCTGACGTAAACCTTGCAGGTCTTCAGATCCGGGGCCACCTCCACCGCCATCACCGAGGTCATGGGGTGGATGCGGGGATCCTTGATCTCTCCTCGGATAATGGCGCTGAGCTCCTTTTGCACCTCGCCATTGATCCGCGTGTTCTTGATACTGTTTTTCCTCATATTCTGAAAGTCACTCCTATCTTGGAACCTCTACCATGATATAAGCCTCTACCCGGTCCTCCTCCTTGATGTCGTTGAAGTCTGCAAACACAAGACCGCACTCGTAGCCTGCCTTGACCTCCTTCACGTCGTCCTTGAACCTCTTCAGGGAAGCAAGCTCTCCCTCGTAGATCTGCTCCTCCTCTCTGAAGATACGGATCTTGCAGTTTCTCTGGAAGAAGCCGTCCAGAACGTAGCCGCCGGCGATGGTTCCCACGCCGGACGCCTTGAAGGTCTGGCGCACCTCCGCATGGCCGATCACCTTCTCCTCGTAGATAGGATCCAGCATACCCTTCATGGCTGACTCCACGTCCTCGATGGCCTGATAAATCACCTTGTAGAGACGGAGATCCACGCCCTCCTGCTCCGCAAGCTGCTTGGCCGTCGCATCGGGGCGAACGTTAAAGCCGATGATGATGGCGTTGGAGGTGGCTGCCAGGCTTACGTCAGACTCATTGACCGCACCAACACCGCCATGGATGACTCTCACCACCACCTCTTCGTTGGAAAGCTTCAGAAGACTCTGCTTCACGGCCTCCACGGAGCCCTGTACGTCCGCCTTCACCACGATGGGCAGCTCCTTCAGATCGCTTGCCTGGATCTGGTCAAAGAGATTATCCAGGGACAGCTTGCCCTTGGTCTCCTCCAGAAGACGGTTCTTGCTCTCAGAGACGAAGGCCCCTGCAAAGTTCTTGGCTTCCTTGTCGTTGTCAAAGGACATGAGCACCTCTCCAGCGTTCGGCACGTCCCCAAGACCCAGGATCTCCACGGGAGTGGAAGGTCCTGCCTCCTTGACCCTCCGGCCCTTGTCGTCCATCATGGCCCGGACCTTGCCGCTGCAGGCACCTGCCGCAATGAAATCGCCCACATGGAGCGTACCCTTCTGTACCAGGATGGTGGCCACCGTTCCTTTTCCTTTGTCCAGCTTGGCCTCGATCACAAGACCTCTGGCAAAACGGTTCGGATTTGCCTTCAGCTCGCATACCTCCGCGGTCAAAAGGATCATCTCCAGCAGATCCTCAATGCCCTCCCCGCTCTTTGCGGAAACGGGAACAAAGGCCGTGCTTCCGCCCCAGTCCTCGGGTATGAGCTCATATTCGGAAAGCTCCTGCTTCACACGCTCAATGTTCGCACTGGGCTTGTCGATCTTGTTGATGGCAACAATGATCTCCACCCCGGCAGCCTTGGCATGGCTGATGGCCTCCACGGTCTGGGGCATCACGCCGTCGTCGGCCGCAACCACCAGCACCGCGATATCCGTGGCGTTCGCCCCGCGCATACGCATGGCCGTGAACGCCTCGTGTCCCGGCGTATCCAGGAAGGTGATCCTCTGGCCGTTGATATCCACCACGTAGGCTCCAATGTGCTGGGTGATGCCGCCGGCCTCGCCCCTGGTCACGTTGGTGTTTCGGATGGCGTCCAAAAGAGAGGTCTTTCCATGGTCTACGTGACCCATGACGCAGACAACGGGTGGTCTGGGAACCATGGTGGAGGCGTCCTCCTCCTCTTCCCTTAAGAGCTCCTCGATCACGTCCACCTTCTCCTCCTGCTCGGCGATGATGTCAAACTCCATGGCGATCTCCGCCGCCTGCTCAAAGTCGATCTCGTGATTCACCGTCACCATCTGCCCCTGCATAAAGAGCTTCTTCACGATCACGGAAGGCTGCAGCTTCATGGCTTCCGCCAGCTCCCGGATGGTCATCTTCTCGGGAAGGGTGATCTCCTTCACCTCAGGCTGCTTTTTCTCCTCCTGCTTCTGCTGGGGAACAATCTTCTGGAGAGCCTTCGGCAGCCTGGACGCCACCCTGCGGCCTCCCTGATTCGGTCTGCGGCCTCCCTGCTGTGTCTTGTCGAAATCCTTCTTTTTGTTTTTGTTCTCCCGATCCCGCTCTCTCTTGCTGTCCTTGGAGGTCTTGGTCAGCTCCGGTGCGAACACGGAATCACTTCCGCCTCCGCTTCTCCTTGCGCCCTGGCGCTGAGAGCCCTGACGGTTCTGGCCGCCAAAGCGTCCATCGCCCCTGCCTTCCTGGCGGCCGCCCTCAGCCCTGCCCTGGCCCCGGCCTGCGCCTTGGCCAAACCTTGAGCCGGTACGATCACCCTGACGGTTCTGAGACGGACGTCCCTCTCCCTGGCGGGAGGAACGGCCTCCCTCAAAGGATCTGGACTGGCGGTTCCCCTCTCCTCTGGGACCCCGGGAGGAACCCTCTCCGTTCCGGCCCTGACGGCCCTGGGAGCGGTCATTTCTCCTCTCGAAGGAACGGCCCTCTCTTGCAGGCGCCGAGCCGCGCTCCCCCTGACGGGAGGCTGTCTGCTCCCCTGTCCTGGGAGCCTCCTGGGTCCTTGCCTTTTCCTGGGCCGTCCCCTTCACCTCCTGGGATCTGGGACGATTCTCCCTTGCAGCCTCCGCAGCCTTGGGGGATTCCTGCCCCCTTGCCCCGGATTTCGCCTGCTGGGTCCTCTGCGCTCCAGAACGCCCGCCCTGGGGCCGCTGCCTCTTCTCTCCTGCCGGTCTCTTCCTGCTCTTCCCGCCGTCGCTGGCATTCTGGGCATGATACACCCGGATGATATTCTTTTTCTTTTTCGGCGTCTCGGCCTTCGGAGCCTCTGTTCCCGCCGTTAATACCTTTTCTTCTGTCTTAGGAGTTTCCAATTCTATCTTTTTCCCCTTTCCCGTATTCTTGATCTTTTCTCTTACCATAGCTGCCTGTGGTTCTTCAACATTGCTCATATGACTTTTGACATCAATCCCTTCGGCTTTTAATAGCTCTATCACTTCCCGATTCTGTCGTCCAAGCTCTTTGGCAAGCTCGTGCACTCTGATTTTGGACATCAAGCTCCCTCCTTCTTACCAAATTCACCTGGAAAACGGCTGTTCCGTTTTCTTTATCCCATGTTCGCCAGTTCCTTTTGGATGGCCTTGGCGAAGTTCTCGTCCTGCACGGCCAGGCTGGCCCGAAATTCCTTTCCTATGGCTTTTCCAAGGCTCTCCTTATCCAGCAAAAAGTAGATGGGAACCTGGTAAAACTCACACATGTTCCGAAATTTCTTCTTCGTGTTCCCGGAGGCGTCCTCCGCCACGATCACCAGCTGTCCCTTTCCCGTTTTCACGGACTTTTCTGTGGAAAATTCCCCGCTGACGACCTTTCCTGCCTTTGTGGCCAGGCCGATCAGGGCCCGTACCTTACGATGATCTGTCAATTTTCCTCAAACTCCTTTTCCAGCTTCCCGTAAACCTCCTCCGGGATAGGGACCTTCAAGGCCCTCTCCAGCCCCCGGTTCTTCCTGGCCTTTTCCAGGCATTCCCGGGAAAAGCAAAGGTAGGCTCCCCGGCCGTTCTTCTTGCCGGTGGCATCCAGCTGGATCTCCCCCTCCGCCGTCCGGATCACCCGGATCATCTCTTTTTTGTTTTTCATTTCCCTGCAGCCCGTACACTGGCGCATGGGAGGCTTACTCCTCATCCTCATAGTCCTCCCCATCTGGAAGGATCTCCTCTAAATCCTCATCCTCCGGCAGGTACTCCTCCTCTTCCGAAAGACTCTCCAGCTCCTCCAGATCTTCCTCGTACTCGTCGTCCTCATAATACTCATCGTCGTCCTCGTAGTCATAGAAGTCCCCGGCTTCCTTCGCCTGTGTCTCGCTCTTGATGTCGATCTTGAAGCCGGTGAGACGGGCGGCCAGGCGGGCGTTCTGCCCCTCCTTGCCGATGGCCAGGGAAAGCTGGTAGTCGGGAACCACCACCAGGGCCGTCTTCTCGTCCGGATCCGCCATCACGGCGATGACCTTGGCCGGACTCAGGGAATTTTCTATGAGGATCGCCGGGTTGTCATCCCAGTTGATGATGTCGATCTTTTCTCCTCTCAGCTCGTTGACAACGGCGCTGACCCTGGAGCCATTGACGCCGACGCAGGCGCCCACCGGATCCACGTCGGGATCGTTGCTGGAAACCGCGATCTTCGTGCGGGAGCCCGCCTCTCTGGCAATGCTCCTGATCTCCACCGTGCCGTCCTTCACCTCGGCCACCTCCGACTCGAAAAGCCTCTTTACAAGGCCGGGATGGGTGCGGGAAACAAGGATCCTGGGACCCTTCGGCGTATCCTTCACCTCCAGGATGTAGACCTTGATGCGCTCCGTGGGCTGGAAGCTCTCGCCCTTCACCTGCTCGTTCTCACTGAGTATGGCATCCGCCTTTCCCAGGTTGATGCTCACGTTCCGCCCCATGATCCTCTGGACGATACCGGTCACCACCTCTTTTTCGATGCCGTAATACTGGTCGTAGAGAACCTTTCGCTCCTCCTCCCGGATCTTCTGCAGGATCACGTTTTTTGCATTCTGCGTGGCAATGCGTCCAAATTTGTCCGATTGGATCTGCACCTTGACGGTATCACCGATCTCCGCATTGGTGTTGATCTTCTGGGCCTCCGCCAGGGAGATCTCCTCCACTGGGTCCTCCACGTACTCCACCACGGTCCGGTCCGCATACACACTGAAGTCACAGGTTTCATGATCTATGGTCACGTGTACGTTGTCTGCCTTGCCAAAATGGTTCTTGCAGGCCTGGATCAGGGACTGTTCAATCGCCTCCAACAGCGTCTCTTTGCTGATGTTTTTCTCTTTTTCCAGAGTATCCAGTGCCTCCATTAACTCTCTGTTCATTTTGCTCTTTTCCTCCTGATGATTCAACTCCTCTAAGATCGCAGCCGTTCATTCACCGGAACGGGTGCCTAAAACACGATAGCCAGCCGGATGAGGGCAATGTCCTTCTTATCGAACACTCTCTCCTTCCCCTCCTCCTCGATCGTCACACCGTTACTATCATATGCGGTCAGGACGCCGTAAAACTCTTTTTGTTTTTCGATCGGCCGGTAGGTGCGGATCTCCACCAGCTTGCCCATGCTCCGGGCAAAGTCCTTCTCTTTCTTCAGGGGTCTGTCCAGTCCCGGGGAGCTGATCTCCATGATGTAGCTTTCCTGGATAAAATCATCCTCATCCAGCTTGTCGCCGAAGATCCGGCTCACCGCCTCACAGTCATTCACGGTGATCCCCCCCGGCTTGTCAATGTAGCCCCGAAGGTACCAGTTGCCCGCCTCCTTCACGTACTCCACGTCCACAAGCTCAAAACCAAACCCTTCCACGATCGGCTCCAGGAGCTTCAGGGCCTTTTGCTCGTATTCCTCCCGTCTTCTCATACTTCCCACCTGCCTTTCTGCCTGTGCCCATATCAGCAAATAGGAGTGGGCCAAAGCCCACTCCTACGCCAACAGGTTCTTAGTTTCTTGCTACAGTGTAACACCTTTCCCTTGTAATTGCAATAGTTTTTGCAAACTTTTCGGTGAAAGGGCGGATCTGCCCTTACAGTTCACACCTGTCATTTCCACTTGCTGAAAATGAGCCGTCCAATCCATTAAGGCAGCCAGGATCCAGCTCTCCTCCTGAAGCGGCCGCCTCTCCTTCATTCGTCCACAAATTCAGGTCTGTAATTCCCTTGACATTCCCCGGCGGGGGGTATATATTTGACTCAGTCAACTAACAAAGGGGTCCTGTTTCATGAAAGATTCTCTGGCCTTCCATATTTCCATTCTTCGGAAATGTTTTACAAGGTACTGCACAGAGGAGCTGGCTCGGATGGGCGTAACCTACGGACAGATCTTCGTGCTGATTTATCTGGGGAAGTACGAAAGCTGTGCTCCGAAAGAGTTGGCCCATGCCCTTGACATGGACCCCGGATATCTGAACCGTACCATCGCCAAGCTTTCGGAAAATGGCTTCCTAAAGCGGCGAAAAAACGAAAAGGACAGACGAGCCAACGTCCTGACCCTCACCCCCAAAGGGCGTGCGGTCTACGACAAGAGCCATCAGCTCTTTTACCAGTGGGACGATCTGGCATTTTCTTCTCTCACCCCTCAGGAGAAGGAGACGCTTCTTGCTCTCCTTGACAAGGCTTCCCAGGGTGCGCTGAAGATTTTTCCGAAGCTTTGAGCTTCCATAATAAAGTGATCCACTTCTCCATTCGAGAGCTTTCCCCGGGTCTATCCCCAAGGGAAGCACAACCTTGGAGATGAAGGGCAGACGACCCTTTGGCCGGCGCAAGCCATTTGGTGCCAGAGGAACTGGCTGCCTTACATCTTATACATATTCATTTTCCTTCCCATAGGGAAGAAGACCGGTACCGGAGCCCCCTCCCTCATTTGAGGCTCCTGCGTACCGGTCTTCACTTTTTGCGGCTGTCCACAGAAATGCTGTGGGCAGCCGCTTTTTTTCAGCCTCTTGGCCTCACGCCCTTGGTATCTCGTTTGGAAAGGCGTACCTTGTTCAGTGAAAACGGCTTTCCGTTGTGGGTGATGGTGTACTCCTGGCGGGATTCCAGCAGGTACGCCCCCGTCACCGTCTCCCCCTCGCCCAGCTTCATCCCCCGCACACCCACGGCGGTTTTCTTCATGGATGATATTTCCTGCTTCAGGAAGCGCAGGAAGGAACCGCCGCTGCTGGCAAGGACCACCTGCTCCATCTCATCGGAGGCCCCCACGAAGATCAGGCTGTCCTCCTCGTTCAGCTTTGTGGATACAATGGTACGCTTGGAGACATCGAACTCCGCCCCGTCCACCAGCTTACACATGGAGGCGGCCGTCACAAACAGCAGGGTGGAGGTCTTCACCTGGGACATGGGAGCCACATAAAGCATCCGCTCCTTTGCGCTGTCATAATTTCCCAGATTGTCCGCCGGGGTTCCCTTGTCCCGGAAGCGCACCAGAGGGATGTCCGCCACCTTCACGGTGTGCATCCGCCCCAGGTCGGTAAAAATGCAGATCTTATCCGTGTTCAGGCAGGAGAACACGTACTTGTTCTCCCCGTGAGCCGCTTCCCTGTTCCGCTCATACGTATTTTTATCGATCAGCTTCATATAACCGAAGCGGTCCATCAAGAAGCAGACCTCCATTTCCTCCATCTTCTTTTCCTCGTACACGGCTTCCTCCGCGTTTTCGATGGAGGTTCGCCTCTTCACCGAATACTCCTTCTTGATGGCGTCCAGGTCCTCCATGATCACCTCCGCCATGGAATCATAATGGTTCAGGATGTCCTGGTAACGGGAAATGTTCTTCATGGTCTGCTGGTATTCCGCCTCCAAAGCCTCCAGCTCCAGGCCGATCAGCTTATACAGGCGCATTTCCAGAATGGCGTTTGCCTGCTTTTCGCTGAAATGAAGCTCCTTTGCCGCCTTTACGCTGGCTCTTGACTTAAACCGGATGCCCTCGGCCGCTCCCTCCACCAGGCACCTTTTCACCTGCTCGCGGCTTTTGCTGCCTCTCAGGATCTCAATGATCAGGTCAATGACGTCGCAGGCCTTGATCAGCCCCTCCTGGATCTCCTTTTTTTCCAGCTCCTTGTTCAGCAGGGTGGTGTACTTCCGATTGGTGATCTCAAAGAGAAAATCCACATGGTACTCCACCAGCTGCTTCAGGCTCAAAGTCTCCGGGCGCCCCTTTGCCACCGCCAGCATATTGACCCCAAAGGTGTCCTCCAGCCTTGTTTTCTTATAAAGCATGTTGGTGAGGTTCTCCACGTCCGCATCCTTTTTCAGCTCCAGGACGATACGGATGCCTTCCTTGGAGGACTGGTTGGAAATGTCCACGATATCCGTGGTCTTTTTCGTCTCCACCAGAGAGGCCACGTCGTTCAAAAATTTTCCGATGTTTGCCCCCAGCATGGTGTAGGGGATCTGGGTGATCACCAGCTGCTGGCGTCCTCCCTTCAGCTTTTCCGTCTCCACCCTGCCCCGCAGGCGGATCTTGCCCGTGCCGGTCTCATAAATCTGCAGGAGCTCATCCTTGTTGACCACGATCCCGCCTGTGGGAAAATCCGGCCCCTTCAGGTACCGCATCAGGCCCTTGACGCTGATGGAATTGTTTTTCATGTAGGCTTTGACGGCGTCCACCACCTCACCCAGGTTGTGGGGCGGAATGCTGGTGGCCATCCCCACGGCGATGCCGTCCGCCCCGTTTACCAAAAGGTTGGGAATACGCACCGGCAGGACGGAGGGTTCCCTTTCCGTCTCGTCAAAATTTGGCACAAAATCCACCACGTCCTTGTCCAGATCTGCCAGGAACACGTCCTGAGTCAGTTTTTCCAGCCTGGCCTCCGTGTATCGCATGGCGGCCGCCCCGTCCCCCTCAATGGAACCGAAGTTCCCGTGGCCGTCCACCAGGGTCCTTCCTTTCTTGAAGTCCTGGGCCATAACCACCAGAGCCTCATAAATGGAGCTGTCTCCGTGGGGATGGTACTTACCCATGGTATCTCCCACGATACGGGCGCATTTCCGGTAGGGTCTGTCGTACCGGATCCCCAGCTCGTACATATCATAAAGCGTCCTTCTCTGCACCGGCTTCAAGCCATCCCGCACATCCGGGAGCGCCCTCGAGACAATGACGCTCATGGCATAATCAATATAAGATTTCTGCATCACCTCCGAATAGTCGGCAGCGATCACATTCTCCTGCTTCGTTTCCATAAATAATTCCCTCTTTTCTGTCCCCTTATACGTCCAGCTCCGCATCGGCGGCGTGCTGGTAGATAAAGGCTTTTCGAGGCGGCACGTCGCTTCCCATCAGGATCTCCGTCACGTTGGAGGCCAGGCGGGCATCCTCGATCTCCACCCGCTTCATCCTCCTGGTCTCAGGATCCATGGTCGTCTCCCAAAGCTGCTCCGGATCCATCTCCCCCAAGCCCTTGTACCTTTGGAGGCTGAAGGTGCCCGGCTTATGAGTACGCCGATACCTCTCCAGGGCCTTGTCATCATAAAGATACTCCTCCGCCCCCTTCTTGGGCATCGCCTTGTAAAGAGGCGGCATGGCAATGTACACATGGCCCTCGTAGATCAGCTCGGGCATGAAACGGTAAAACAAAGTGAGCAGAAGGGTGGAAATATGGGCCCCGTCCACGTCCGCATCCGCCATGATCACAATCTTGTCGTAACGAAGCTTCGTGATGTCAAAGTCATTTCCGAATCCCTCGGAAAAACCGCAGCCGAAGGCGTTGATCATGGTCTTGATCTCCGCATTTGCCAGCACCTTGTCAATGGTGGCCTTCTCCACGTTCAGGATCTTTCCCCGGATCGGGAGAATGGCCTGGTAATTTCGATCTCTGGCCGTTTTTGCGGAACCGCCGGCAGAATCTCCCTCCACAATGAAGATCTCACAGAGGGCGGGGTCCTTTTTCTCACAGTTTGCCAGCTTTCCATTGGAGTCAAAGGAATACTTCTGCTTGGTGAGCAGGTTGGTCTTTGCCCGCTCCTCCGTCTTTCGGATCTTGGCAGCCTTCTCCGCACAGGACAAGATGGTCTTAAGATTTTCCAGGTTTCGGTCAAAATACAGAACCAGCTGCTCTCCCAGCACCTTTCCCGTCGCCCTGGAGGCATCCTGATTGTCCAGCTTCGTCTTTGTCTGGCCCTCGAAGCGGGGCTCCGGGTGCTTGATGGACACCACGGCCGTCATACCGTTCCGAATATCCGCCCCCGTGAAATTGGCGTCCTTCTCCTTCAAAACGCCGATCTCCCTGGCATAATTGTTCATCACCGTGGTGAAGGTGGTCTTAAAGCCGGTCAGGTGGGTTCCCCCCTCCGCATTGTAGATGTTGTTGCAAAACCCCAGGACATTTTCCCGAAATTCATTGGTAAACTGAAAGGCGGCCTCCACCTGGATGCCCTCGGACTCCCCCTTTAGGTAAACCGGCTCGTGGAGCGCCTCCGCCTTTTGGTTCAAATCCCGGATAAAGCCCACGATCCCCTCCGGCTCATGGTAGGTGATGTCCTCCGGCTCCTCCAGACGCCTGTCCTCGAAGCGGATGGTCAGCTCCGGATTTAGGTAGGCCGTCTCATGAAGACGGCTTTTCACCTCCGTGGCGGAGAAACGGGTCTTCTCAAAAATCTCCGGATCGGGAAGAAAATTGACGCAGGTACCTGTCTCCTTTGTCCTGCCAAGCCTTGGAAGAAGCCCCTCCTCCAGCTCCACGGTGGGAACGCCTCTCTCATAATGGTCGTGATGCACATAGCCGTCACGGCTGATCCTAATATCCAGATAGGTGGAAAGGGCATTGACCACCGAGGAGCCTACGCCATGAAGACCGCCGCTTGTCTTGTAAGCGGAGTTGTCAAACTTACCGCCTGCATGAAGGGTCGTAAAAACAAGCCTCTCCGCCGACACCCCTTTCTCGTGCATATCCACCGGGATCCCCCGTCCATTATCCGTGACCGTGCAGGAGCCGTCCTTTTCCAGAACCACATGGATCAGGCTGCAAAAGCCCGCCAGGTGCTCGTCCACCGCATTGTCCACGATCTCATAGATCAGGTGATTCAGTCCTTTTCTGGAAACACTGCCGATGTACATACCCGGCCGTTTCCGCACGGCCTCCAGACCCTCCAGAACCGAAATACTCCCGGCATCATACCTATCTTTTTTTGCCATGACTGCTTCATTTCCTTTCTGCTCATCATCCCAGCGCTGTCCTCTCCAGCACCGTCCTTTCATCAAACATTCGTTCTATATCATACCCAACTTTTCTCGATTTTGCAAGCCGAAATCCATTTCCATCGCCCAAACGTACCTCCTTTTTGCCCCCTTTTCCTGACAATTCATCCATCTGATCCACTGCGAAAAAAGCCCGGCTCCCGCTGGCACTGACCAAACGGAAACCGGACTTTTTGTTATTCGATTTTTTCCCACTGACTGCTGATACCCGGCAAGGCAAGGTTTATAAATACAGTCTATAAGTGGGGGCCCCATCAAAAAATTTCTCTTTTTTACAAAAAAAGCTTGCAATCCATCGAAAAGTATTATATCCTGACTTTTGCAGATGAAATAGGCAAAAAGTGGTCGCAAAGCCAGT
>JAUNJL010000096.1 GCA_030533315.1 Eubacteriales bacterium | reverse complement strand
TCAAGGGGCGGGGGAGAAGGAGTTATAGATGGAGCCGCCTGCCAGTTCTGTACCGGAGGATGCAGCCAGCTGGTGGATGGTGACCAGCTCATAGCCCTCCTCAATGAGACGGGGGATGAGCAGCTCCGCCGCATCCACGGAAGACCTGAATATGTCGTGCATCAGGATGATGGAGCCATCCTGGACCTGTTCCATGACGGTCTGGACGATGCGGTCCACGTCCTCTCCCTCATTCCAGTCTTCGGGATCCACGGTCCACAGGATCATGGGGGCCGTGATGGAGGAGGCGACCGTGTCGTTGACGCTGCCGTAAGGGGGACGTACCACTGTGGATCCGTGGCCGGTAAGGTCAAGGATCAGCTGGTCTGTCCTGCCGATCTGATCGGCGATCTCCTCCGGGGAGAGTGTGGCAAGGTCCGTGTGATCGTAGGAATGGTTTCCAATCTCGCATCCAAGGGCCTCCATGCGTCTTACCGGGTCAGGAAAATACTCCACCTCTTTTCCCACCAGGAAGAAGGTGGCTTTTGCCTGATGGGCTTCCAGACAGTCCAAAAGGCGGTCGGTGAAGTCACTGGGGCCATCGTCAAAGGTGAGAGCCACCTTTTTGACTGCCGTTGTCTGTGGCTGGGGAGCGGAGGCGTCCTCCGCAGGGGGCACCTGGGCGGCGTCTGCCGCAGGGGACGTCTGGGCGGGGGGATCGGCGTTCTCCGCAGGAGGCGCCTGAGCGGCGTCCTCTGTGGGGAGTGCCTGGGCGGGATCTTCTGGGGGAGCCGTCTGAGCAGCAGAGGGAACCTCCTGTGCGGCGGCCGCCTGGGCCGGAGCGGAGATACCCTTTGCATAAAACAGCAATTCCCTGGCTGCGGCCGCTTCCTCCAGGGGAATCGGGCCTCCTTCCAGGGCGCCGTCCTGCCGGAAGTGGTAAACCTGTCCGTCGATGACCGCATCGCCGGTCTGCATCACGCCGTCCCCATTGAAATAGTAACGGATGCCCTGATCATCCAGCCATCCGGTCTGCATAATGCCGTTTGCGTCAAAGTAGTAGCGGTGGCTGTCCGTGTCCGTGAGCCATCCCGTCAGGGCGGAGCCGTTTACCAGAAAGTACCAGCTGCTTCCGCTGGGAGTCCACACACCTTCTGCGGCCTCCCAGGAGGGGGGCAGGACGGCGGGCTCAGGGGTGGGCTCCGGCGGAGCGGTGGGAGTGGGCTCCTGGGTGGGAGCGGGCGTGGGGGTGGAGACGTCCTGAATGGGCTGAGCCGGGGCGTCCGGTGCCGGATCGCTAAAAGCCTGGGCGTCCAGGGAATCCTCCTGGTTTTTGGCCACGTACATGTCCTGCATGTTTGGATTTGACCGGGGCGTCATGATGGCGGAGGACCTGGTGAAGGTTCCTCCGATGATCAGACAGAGAGCGACCACCAGGAGAAGGAGCGCTTTGTTGGTTGAGTGTTTTTGTCCTGGCATGGGATTCCTCCTTGTGTATGTAGTGTATGTAGATGTATGCAGATGTTTTTAGGCAGGATTGTCCCTAAGACCCTAAATAAATACGTTAATGGATAAATATATTCGTGCGTTTGCTGGGGTCTGGGGACTTGAACATTTATGATGATACAATATTCGGGGGGAAAATACAAGCTTCTCTTGGGGAGGCGGGGGTGTGTGGAGCATCCCTTTCTTTCGTATGGCGGAGAGCGGTGAAAGGGGGTGTGCGGAGTGCGCCCATTTTCGTTTGGCGGGTGGCGTGGGGAAGCTGGCTCTTGCGGTTTTGGGGAAGAGGGGATATAATGGAGGGTAGTTTCGGCTTGGAAGGGTGGGTGTTTTTATGGATGGCGCTGAGAGTGGGCTGGTTCGTATAAATAAGTTCTTGAGTGATGCGGGGTTTTGCTCCCGGAGGGAGGCGGATCGTCTTTTGCAGGCCGGACGGGTCTGGGTGGAGGGACGAAGGGCTTCTGTGGGGGAGAGAATCTTGCCGGGGAGCCGGGTTTTTGTGGATGATCAGGAGGTCAGGAAGGAGGAGAGGAAGGTTCTTCTCCTCTTTTATAAGCCGCAGGGTCTGGTGTGCAGCACCAAGAGGCAGGGACGGGAGATGACGGTGACGGATTATCTCCGGTATCCGGTGCGCATCTATCCGGTGGGACGATTGGATAAGGATTCGGAAGGGCTGCTGCTCTTGACCAACCGGGGAGAACTGGTGAATGACATTATGCGGGCCAGGAATTATCACGAGAAGGAGTATGTGGTGCGGGTAAATCGGCCGGTCACCCCGGATTTCTTAAGGCGGATGGCGGAGGGGGTTCCCATTTTGGACACGGTGACCCGGCCCTGCCAGGTGGAGAGGACGGGAGAGGATACCTTCCGTATTGTCCTGACCCAGGGGCTAAACCGCCAGATACGGCGGATGTGCCAGGCTCTGGGCTATGAGGTGACCTTTCTTCGGCGGGAGCGGATCATGGGACTCACCCTGGAGGGGCTAAAGCCCGGCCAGTGGCGGGAGATCACAAAGGAAGAATATGAGGCTCTTTTGGAGGGGCTGTCCCGGAGGGAGGCTCCCTCCCGTCATCATTCCCAAGACAAGAAATATGTATGAATGGCGGCGGAGCGGGACGAGAATGGAATCAGTGAAAAACCATTGCGGCAGATGTTTAAAGTGATTCTTTGCGGGCGGCCATTCAGGTATATGAAGGGTGATGGGGCAAGGCAATGATGGAATGAGCAAAAGCCTGCGCCGCAGGTGGTTTTGGATGGATCTGAGCGGTGATAGGAGGAGCAGGAGGACGATATGGATAATTCCCTGGAAATTATGAAAGAGCTGGCGGAAAGGCTGGACCGGGCGGCGAGGGCTTACTATCAGGAGGATCAGGAGGTCATGAGCAATCAGGAGTACGACCGCCTTTACGATCAGCTGAAGGCCCTGGAGGAGGAGACGGGCACCGTTCTGGCAAACAGCCCCACGGCGAAGGTGGGGTACGAGGCCGTTGACGCCCTTCCCAAGGAGGAGCATGAAAGCCCCATGCTTTCTCTGGACAAGACAAAGGAGAGGGAGGTTCTGCGAGAGTTTATGGGAGAGCATAAGACCCTGCTTTCCTGGAAGCTGGACGGCCTGACCATCGTTCTGACCTACCGGGGCGGAATGCTGGAAAAAGCGGTGACGAGAGGAAACGGGATCGTGGGGGAGGTGGTGACGGGCAACGCCAGAGCCTTTCAGAACATCCCTTATCGGATCCCTTACCAGGGGAGGCTGGTGCTGAGAGGGGAGGCCGTCATCACCTACTCGGATTTTGAGAAGCTGAATGAGACCATCCCCGATGCGGATGCCCGTTACAAAAACCCGAGAAATCTTTGCAGCGGCTCTGTCCGTCAGCTGAATAGTCAGATCACCAAGGAGAGAAGGGTGCGGTTCTTCGCCTTTTCCTTGGTGAGCGCCCAGGATGGGGAGGGGAATGTGAAGGATTTTGGAAATTCCCACGAGGAGCAGTTCTGCTGGCTGAAAAGCCAGGGCTTCCAGGTGGTGGAGTACCGGGCAGTCACCGGGGACACCCTGGATGAGGCCATGGATTATTTTGAGAGGGAGGCTGCCGTCAGCGACCTTCCCTCCGACGGCCTGGTGGCCCTCTACGACGACATTGCCTACGGGGAATCTCTGGGAGCCACGGCGAAATTTCCCCGAAACGCCCTGGCCTTTAAGTGGGCGGACGAGATGCGCACCACCCGCCTGTTGGAGATCCAGTGGAGCCCCTCCCGCACGGGCCTTATCAACCCGGTTGCCGTTTTTGAGCCGGTGGAGCTGGAGGGGACCACCGTCAGCCGGGCCAGCGTCCACAACGTGAGTATCGTGAAGGAGCTTGCCCTTGGCATCGGGGATACCATCAAGGTCTACAAGGCGAACATGATCATCCCTCAGATCGGGGAAAATCTGACAAGGAGCGGCGACCTGGTGATCCCGGACACCTGTCCCGCCTGCGGGCAGAGGGCGGAGGTGCGCAGGGTCAATGAAGTGGAGGCTCTTTACTGCACAAACCCGGACTGCCCTGCAAAGAAGCTGAAGAGCTTTGCCCTTTTTACCAGCCGGGATGCCCTGAACATTGACGGGCTTTCGGAGGCGACCTTGGAAAAATTCATCGCCAGGGGCTTCATACAGGATCAGGGGGATATTTTTGAGATCGGAAAGCACCGGGAGGAGATTGTTGCCATGGAGGGCTTCGGGGAAAAATCCTTCGACAATCTGATGGAAAGTCTGGAAAGGGCGAAGGATACCAGCCTTCCCAGGGTGATCTACAGCCTGGGAATCCCGGGGATTGGTCTGGCGAATGCCAAGGTGATCTGCCGTCATTTCAGGGGGAACCTGGAGGCCATAAGGCGGGCGGATATCGAGGAGATCAGCGCCATCGAGGGCATCGGGCCAGTCATAGCGGGAAGCCTGAGGGGGTATTTTGAGGATCCCCAAAACAACGAGAGGCTGGACCATCTGCTGAGCCACCTTCGCATCCAAAGGGAGGAGGGACCGGGGGAGCAGCCTCTTTTGGGAAAAACCTTTGTCATTACCGGAAGTGTGGAGCATTTTGCCAACAGAAGCGAGGCCAAGGAGATGATCGAGGCCTTGGGAGGCAAGGTGACGGGCTCCGTGACGAAGAAGACAGACTACCTTATCAACAACGACAAGGCCTCCGCATCCTCCAAAAATAAAAAAGCAAAAGAGCTGGGAATCCCGGTGATCTCTGAGGAGGAGCTGCTGCGTTTGGCGGGGAAACGGGAGGAATAAGGAAGAGAAGTTTTTTAGAAAAAGGTAAAAGGGCTGAGAGTCCTGGTGACCTTTAGGGAACTGCTGCGCTTGACGGGAAGTATGGAAGGGATGGGAAAGAGAAGGTTTTTTGGAAGAATGCCGGCGGATTTTGGAATGGAAGGATCCGCCTATCGATAGGAGGAAATGAGGAATGCCGATCAAAGTACAGGGCGATCTGCCCGTAAAGGAAATACTGGAAAAAGAGAACATTTTCGTGATGGATGAGAACAGGGCCCTGCATCAGGATATCCGGCCGATTCGGATCCTGATCCTGAACCTGATGCCCCTGAAGGAGGAGACGGAGCTGCAGCTTCTCCGCTCCCTGTCCAACACCCCCCTGCAGGTGGATGTAAGCTTCATGACGGTGGAAAGTCATGAGTCCAAGAACACCTCCATGAGTCATCTGAACAAATTTTATCAGACCTTTTCTGAGCTGAAGGACAAGCGCTTCGACGGGATGATCATCACCGGTGCGCCGGTGGAGCAGATGGAGTTTGAGGAGGTGGACTACTGGGAGGAGCTTCTCCAGATCATGGATTGGACAGACTCCCACGTGACCTCCACCATCTTTTTGTGCTGGGCCGCGCAGGCCGCCCTGTACCACTACTACGGGCTGAAAAAACGTCCTCTGGAGGAGAAGATGTTCGGTCTTTTCTGGCACAGGGTTCTGAATCGGAAGATCCCTCTGGTAAGGGGCTTTGACGACGTTTTCCTGGCGCCTCACTCCAGACATACGGAGGTTTCCCTCCAGGACATCCGGGCCTGCGGGGAGCTGACCATCCTGGCAGAATCGGAGGAGGCCGGTCTGTTTCTGGCCATGGCCGACGACGGCCGCCGCATCTTCGTGATGGGACACCCGGAATACGACCGTATCACCCTGGATGGGGAATACAAAAGGGATCTGTCCAAAAATCTTGCCATACAGATCCCCAAAAACTATTACCGGGATGACGATCCCCAGAACAAGCCCCTTCTTATGTGGAGGGCTCACGCCAACAACCTTTATTCCAATTGGCTGAACTATTACGTGTACCAGACCACTCCCTACGACATCGACGGAACCCCCTTCTAAATCTAAAGAGGAAAGGAGGCGGGGGAGGGGCGGGACTGTCCTCCTCCCGCACAGGTCAGTCCGGGATCAGCCTCCCAGACCGCTCTCCTGGATGGAGCGGACCACCTCACAGATGGTGTCCGTGGGGAGGACCAGGGCAAAACGGACGTACCCCTCTCCGTGGGGACCGAAGCTGGCGCCGGGGGTGACGATGACGCCGGCCTTTTCCATCAGCTCCAGGCAGAAGGCCATGCTGTCAGTGCGCCCGCCGGGAAGCTTGGCCCACACGAACATGGTGCCCCTGCCGTTGGGCAGCTTCCAGCCGATATCCCGAAGACCGCAGCAGAGCGCGTCCCTGCGCTCCTGATACATGCGGCACTGCTTCTGCACGCTGTCCAGGGGGCCGGTGAGGGCGGCGATGGCGGCCTTCTGGATGGGCAGGAACATGCCGAAGTCGATCTGGCTGCGCAGCTTGGACATGGCGGCGATCACGTCGGGACGGCCGATGAGGAAGCTGATCCGGGCCCCTGTCACGTTAAAGGACTTGGAGAGGCTGAAAAACTCCACACCCACCTCCCTGGCACCGGGAGTGGCCAGGAAGCTGCCGCCCTCCTCCCCGTCAAAGATGATGTCGCTGTAGGCATTGTCGTGGACGATGAGGATGTCATATTTTTTCCCAAAGTCCACGATCTCCTGGTAAAGCCCGGGAGTGGCGACGCTCCCCACCGGGTTGGAGGGCAGGGAAACGACCATGTATTTCGCCTTTCTGGCCACTTCCTCAGGGATGTCCGCCACATAGGGGAGAAAATCGTGCTCCGCGGTGAGAGGATAATAATAAGGAACGGCGCCCGCCATCAGGCTGCCTGCCGCAAAAACCGGGTAGCAGGGATCGGGGAGGAGCACCAGGTCGCCCTCGTCGCAGAGAACCATTCCCAGATGTCCCATGCCTTCCTGGCTGCCGTAGACGCTCATCACCATATCCCGGGTGAGATCCACGGAAAAGCGGTTTTTGTAGTAGGCGCAGACCGCATCCAGAAGCTCCGGCAGATCCCGGAGGCTGTACTTCCAGTTGTCATTGTCCTCTGCCGCCTGGATGAGGGCATCCTTGATGTGGCTGGGGGTGGGAAAATCCGGCGTCCCCACGCTCATGTTGTAGATCTTTTTTCCCTGGGCTAAAAGCTCCATCCTGCGATTATTTAAAGCTGAAAAAATTTCGTTCCCAAAAGAGTCCAGCCGTTTTGAAAATTTCATTTGAATCTCCCTTCTTTCGTAAGCTTTCCCGTAGACTCTCCGCCCCTGGGCGGAGACGGTATCGCTCCCCGGACACTCTCCCCTGACGGGAAAAAACGGGGGAACAGTGCTATTTTAGCACGGGTGGAGTGGAATGGCAATAGAAGGAAATGGGAGTTGTGCATTGTGCATGGATTTTG
>JAUNJL010000095.1 GCA_030533315.1 Eubacteriales bacterium | reverse complement strand
GTCTATACGAAGACAGAAAAAAATTGTAAAATGGATAAAGATACCTTATAAATTGAAGTAGAAAAAGGAGAGGAAGAGAATGCTTGTTACATTAAAAGAAATCATGAACTTATGTGAGGCAAAGAAATGTGCAGCCGGATCCTTTAATACGCCGAACCTGGAATCTGTCATGGCAGTCATATCGGCTGCGGAGGAATTAAATGTTCCGGTCATTATCCAGCATGCACAGGTCCATGAAGAGATTATGCCGCTTGATATTATCGGCCCTATCATGCTGGAGCTGGCAGAGAAGGCAGCAGTTCCGGTTGCTGTGCATGTGGATCATGGCGAGACGGTTTCCTATATTCACAAGGCCTTAAACCTGGGCTTTACCTCTGTGATGTATGACGGCTCGACGCTTCCCTATGAAGAAAATGTCGCGAATACGCAGCTTGTAGTCTCTCTTGCGAAAAAGACAGGAGCGTCTGTTGAAGCAGAGCTTGGCTGCATGGGAAAACGGGAAACGGGAAGCGGAAGCGCCGGAAGCGGAAAGGATCCGGATAAAATTTATACGGACCCGGATCAGGCAAAGGACTTCGTGAGCGCTACCGGTATTGACGCCCTGGCGTGCTCCTTCGGCACTACCCACGGTGTTTACTTAAGTAAACCAAAGCTTGACTTTGATGTAGTGGAAAATGTGAGAAGGAAGGCCGGGATTCCCGTAGTCATGCACGGCGGGTCAGGAGTCAGCGCCGAGGATTTCCGCACTGCGATCCAGAAGGGTGTGCGTAAGGTAAACTATTATACATATATGGCCATGGCCGGAGGGGAAAATATTGTCAATCAGTTTGTGACCGGCTGCATTCCCGTGGAGATGAAGGGAAAGAAATATAAGTATTGTTATTCCGTGATCGAGGGCGGGAACGATACGCCTGTGATGTACCATGACATCGTTCAGTGGGGAACAAAGGCCATGAAGGAAAACTGCAAAAAGGCAATGGAGATTTTTTCCATGCGGTAACGACAGAGGAGTTCTTCTGACTGTTTTTCAGGAGAACTCCTTTCTTGCGTTCTGGCGGTATTTTCGGGGAGATACGCCGGTCATACGTTTAAACAGGGTAATGAAATAATTATAATCGTCAAAGCCGCACTGTGCCGCGACCTGACTGACGCTCATTTCCGGGAAGCCGGTAAGAAGCTGCTTTGCCTTATCCACTCTCAGCCGGCGCAGATGGGAGGCGATGCCCATTCCGTAATTCTGGGTGGATATTTCGTAAAGCGTAGTCTTTCCGATCTGAAAATGATCGCAGAGCTGCTGTATGGTAAGTCCCTCCGTAAAGTGCTGGGACAAATATTCGTCGATCTGCACAGGCAGCTCCTTATGTGCCAGGATGGACATGCGCTCCAGACAGAGAAAGGAGGCTACGATGTTCATGATATGGGAAGCAGAGGTGATGTACTCCTCTGTGACCAGAGGATGTTCATAGACCGCATCCTTCAGGGCGTCCATATCCAGGCGGTATTTGCCGCAGCAGCGTTTGATCTGCTCCCATCCCTCCTGGTGAGAAGGGTAGGAAAATACATGGCCGAAAAACAGATAGGCAATGATGATGTTTCCCATATGAATGGGGATGATGCATTCGGTGAGTCCGGCATGGCATCGGTAGGTGTAGGCTGTATTCTGCCTTGCGGCGGCAGCGCAGCCTTCCTTGTCGCAGCGCAGGCAGTTTTTCGCGCCTTCCGGGTCTGTGCGGATGAGCTGGCAGAAAGGCGCGATCTGGGCGGGAAACGCGGCAAGCTCCTGAAAGGACTCATCAAATACCGTGATCCGGATTTTCGTAAGCGTGTAAAAGTCCTTCAGCAGACGGTTCAGCTTTGACAGATTGAAGGAAGAAATCATAGTTGTCCTCCGTTTTTACACCGGCCTGCACAGGGCCGGATGAGCCTTAAATATGGAATCCAGGGGAAATGACCGCCTTTTGGCAAGGGGTTTCCCTCTTAGCGTCAGTTTACCATATCTTTCGGACAAAATCAAAGAAAAAAGGACATATCACTATATAATCCGATCGTTTTAAGGATTAAAATAAAAGGAAGATAAAAAACACAAGGAGGAGCTGCTATGAGGAAACAGACATTTGCTTTATGCTTCTGCAACAGAGGATTTATGCCTGGGGAGCTGATCTACGGAGCGAGAGAAGACATGATCAAGGCTGTCACAGACGCCGGCTACGATTATATTGCTATGGATGCCGGGCTTACCCGTTACGGCGGTGTGGAGACCAGGGAGGAGGGACGCCTTTACGCGAAATGGCTGAAGGAGCATGAAGGAGAATATGATGGAGTGATCTTTTCCATGCCTATTTTTGCGGATGAGAATGGCGCTATCACAGCCCTTCAGGATGCAGGCGTCCCCATTCTGATGCAGGCCTATCCAGATGAGATCGGAAAAATGGATTTTGCCCACAGAAGAGACGCTTACTGCGGAAAATTCTCGGTTACAGATGTGTTTACCCAATATGAGGTGCCCTTTACGGTTATGAAGCCTCATGTGGTGCATCCGCTGTCTGACGCGTTCCGTAGAAACCTGGAGGATTTTGCGGCTATCTGCCGTGTGGTAAACGGCATGAAGCGTTTTAATATCGGCTGTATCGGCGCCCGCACCACAGCCTTTAAAACGGTCCGTTTTGATGAGATCACCCTGCAGAAATACGGGATCAACGTGGAGTCCTTTGACCTTTCAGAGGTTTTCTATAAGGTACGGTGCAAAAAGGATGATGATGCCGCGGTTCTGGAAAAAATCGAAAAGCTGAAGGCTTACACGGATTTCTCCCTTGTTCCGCAGCAGAATATGCTGACCCATGGCAAGCTGGCGGTGGTGATCGACGAATATATCGATGAGTATAAGCTGGATGCCCTGGCTCTGCGCTGCTGGAACGAGATGGAAGCAGAGCTTCGTATCTGTCCCTGCGTTCTTTTAAGCTACTTAAATGATCATGGCATAGTTGCGTCCTGTGAGATCGATATGTGCTCCGCCCTGACGATGCGCGCCATGAATCTGGCAAGCGGCATTCCTACAACGGTGCTTGACTGGAACAACAATTATGGAGAAGAAGAGAACAAGGTGATCCTGTTCCACTGCGGACCGGTTCCTCAGAGCCTGATGACCGCAAAGGGTCAGGTTACAAACCACAAGATGTTTGACAAAACAGATCCGGGCTCAGGCTGGGGCTCCAACGAGGGCCGAATCAAGCCTATGGATGTAACGATTTCTAATTGCCAGACAAAAGACGGAAGGATCCTTGTATATGCCAGTGAGGCCAGGTTTACGGATGATGTGATCGAGGATGGCTTCTTTGGCTGCGGCGGTGTCTGTGAAATTCCGGATCTGGAAAACAAGCTGCTCCGCCTCGCAAGGGGAGGCTTTAAGCATCATACTTCCGTTGGCGAAGGACATATGAAGGAAATCTTAAAGGAAGCGTTTACGACTTATCTGCATTATGACTGGGTGGAGATCGATTGATGAAAATAGCGGGACTTGATATTGGAACAACCGGGTGTAAGCTGACGGTGTTCGATGAAAAGGGGGCTTACCTGGATAAAGCTTACCAGGATTATCCGGTGAAACGAGCGGGCGGTGAGCATGAGGTGGATGTGGAAGCCATCCGGGAGGGCGTTTTTGCCGTGATGAAGGCCATGGCAAAAAAGTATCCGGACATTGCCGGAATCGGAGTTACCAGCTTTGGAGAAACCTTTGTCATGACAGACGGGAAGGGAAAGCCCCTGCATCCGGCTATGCTTTATACGGATCCCAGAGGAATGGAGGAATGCCGCTGGCTTGAAAAGAACCTGGGAGGAAAAACCATTGCCTCCATCACTGGGGTAAAGCCTCATGAAATGTACAGCATTTCCAAGATCATGTGGATGAAGAAAAACAGGCCGGATATTTATCAGAAGGCGAGGCACATTTTTCTGATCGGAGATTATGTGGTTTTCTGCCTTACAGGAAAGGCACAGATCGACTACTCTCTGGCCAGTCGTACCATGGCTTTTGATATTATTGATCTGAACTGGAGCCGGACGATTTTTGAGGCTGCGGACATTGACGTGTCGCTGATGTCCGAGACCGTGCCTGCCGGCACTGTGGCCGGAACGCTTCTTCCGGAGGCGGCGGAGCTCTGCGGACTGAGCGCGGATACAAAAATCATTTCCATAAGCCACGATCAGGTGGCGGCGGCAGTGGGCGCCGGGGTGTTTGACTCCCAAAAGGCAGTGGACGGGGCCGGTACGGTGGAATGTATTACGCCGGTCTATGATGAAATTCCGCCCCTGGATGCCATGTATTCCGGGAATTACGCGGTGGTACCTTATGTGATTCCGGGGAAGTATGTATGTTACGCGTTTTCCTACACAGGGGGAGCCCTGATTCAGTGGTGCGTGGATACGCTGGCAAAAAAAGAGAAGGAGCTGGCGGGGGAGCTGGGAATTTCCGTAAATGAATATCTGGAGGAGGAACCGAAAAATCCTACAGAGCTTCTGGTGCTTCCCCATTTTGCCGGCGCGGCGACACCCTATATGGACAGTGGCTCCAAGGGGGCCATTGTAGGTCTGACAGCGGGTACGGGCATCCGGGATATTTACCGCGGCTGCATGGAGGGCGTGGTGTATGAGATGCTTGTGAACATGGAATATCTGGAAAAGACAGGCTCCCATTTTCAGATGCTCCACGCCACAGGAGGCGGGGCAAATTCCAGGGTTTGGATGCAGATGAAGGCAGATATGCTGAACGTTCCGATTACCGCCCTGAAAACGGTGGATGCAGGTACGGTAGGCAGCGCTGTACTGACTGGTATTGCCGTGGGATGCTTCAAAGATCTGGAGGACGGCGCGGCCCATATGGTGGAGAAGAAAGAGGTGTACCTGCCCAGGGCGGATATGCACGAAAAATACCAGAAGGTGTACAGGAGATACCGAAAGCTGTACCAGGCTGTGAGAGAGCTGGTATAGCAGATGGGGTCAGGTGGGGGATAACACAATGATGGGATGAAAGGAGCGATATTTCAATGAAAAAGCTGTTACGCCTTTTCATGGCAGGGCTTATGCTGCTTCTCATTTTGGCCGTTAAGGGGGAGAGCATAGCAGCGGGGAGCTTTGATGGCTCTGCGAGCCTAAGGCCGGCCCCAAGGCCGAAGTCTGTGAAATTTAATAAATTCACATATGGAAAAAATTATGTGAGATTAAGCTGGAAGCCTGTGAAATGTGACGGCTACGAAATCTCTGTCAGGACAGAGGGCAAATTTAAGAAAATTGCCACGATCCGATCAGGAAAAGCCTCATCCTACGTAGTAAAGCACTTAAAGCCGTCCTCCTCCTATGTGTACAAAATCAACGCCTACAGGCTTGACCGAGGCGGCAGCCAAAAGACGTATTCTGTGGGGAGCCGCCAGCAGGCCTACACGAAGGGATACGATCAGGTAGAGGATGCGCTGAATGGCATGACCCTTCACGAAAAGGTCTGCCAGATGTTTCTTGTGCTGCCTGAGGGGCTTACCAATTCCGGCACAGTGACCTCGTCAGGGCAGGAAATGAAGGCGGCTGTCAACAGGTATCCGGTTGGCGGGGTCATCTACCTGGCCGGCAATCTGGTATCCCCCTCTCAGACAAAAACCATGATCAACAACATCCAAAGCTATTCTAAGGCAGCCTGCGGCAGCAAAATGTTTATCGCAGTGGATGAGGAAGGCGGAGCTGTCGCCCGCTGTGCTCAAAAGCTGGGCACTACCGCGTTTCAAAGCATGTATGATTACCGTAACAGCGGCAAAGATCATGTAAAGAAAATCGGCAGCACCATCGGCAGGGACATTAAGGAGCTGGGCTTTAACGTGGACTTCGCGCCGGTGGCGGATGTGAATCTGAACCCTAATAATGAGCTTGGCACCAGAATCTTCAGCAGCAATCCCGCAGTGGTTTCCAAGCTGTCCTCGGCCTTTGTGAGAGGACTTCAGGCTCAGGGTGTCAGCGCAACTCTGAAGCATTTTCCGGGACTGGGCGCTGCCGGAGGAAATACCCATTATGACAGCCGGGTGTACATTACAAGAACGAAGCAGCAGCTTGCCGCCAATGAATTTAAAGCCTTTCAGGGCGGAATAAAAGAGGGGGCGGATTTCGTAATGGTAGGCCACGCCACCTATTCTGCTTCCGGGGACAATCTTCCTGCCTGTCTGTCCAAAACAGTTGTCAGCGGCTGGCTGAGAAGGGAGCTGGGCTTCCGGGGCTTAGCGGTGACGGATTCCATGAGCATGGAAGCCCTTTGCGGCAGCTACACTTCAGCGGAAGCAGCTAAGCTGGCGGTCAAAGCGGGAATGGATATAATGCTTGCTCCAAGGAGTTTATCTGATGCGGTTAAGGGGATCGGGGATGCCGTTCGCAGCGGGGAAATTTCTGAAGAAAGAATCAACGAAAGCGTCCGCAGGATTCTTACGGTAAAGAAAAAAAGAGGCTTACTATGAACCGCGGCAGAAGCGGAGGAGCTTCAGAGGCTGGCAGAGGAAACAGGGAGGCTGTGAGGAAGCAGGCGGCCCTAAATAGGAGACGAAATAAGCGCAGGGGATAAAGCGTATCACTCATGCTTTACCCTATGCGCTTATTTTTTTTGCCAATTTTTGAAAAAAAGGTCCCCCACCCCGGGTTGTAAACCCAAAATGAAATAGCTATAATGGATAAAACATACCGGGAGGGTCCTAAAAGAGGTGAAAGCGGGGCCGACGGGTATGGTTACCGGGAAATGGCCCGGAGAGATAAGGAGAATGCTATGGCAGATTTTTTTCAGGAGGATATGAAAAAGATCAGCCGCTGCTGGGATGAGCGGGCGGCTGGCTTTGATGAAGAGCATGATACGGAGGATCTGGACCTTTGGAGGGAGGCGCTGGATACGCTGCTGCATCTGCCAAAGGGCTCTAAAATTTTGGATGTAGGCACGGGCACAGGCTTTCTCGCCCGTCTGACATCGGGCCTTGGCTACGAGGCAGCAGGGGCCGATGTTTCAGAAGGGATGCTGTCCATCGCCCGTAGCTCCTCCCTGAGGGAGGACAAAAAAATCGACTATGTGCTGTTTGATGGCAGAAGCCTTCCCTTTCAGGATGAAACCTTTGACGCAGTGGTAAACAGCAGGCTTTTGTGGACCCTTTCTGATCCGAAGGGCGCATTTGAGGAGTGGAAGCGGGTGTTAAAGACCGGAGGCCGCGTCCTTAGCTTTATGCGTCCCGCCAAGGATCTGGAGGCTCCGACCCTTTGGTGTTATGACGAGGATCTGGAGGGCAGGCTTTCTTTGAAATATGCCCCGGTGCCGGAGATCATGGAGCTTTTCCGAGGCGCGGGCTTCCGGAATGTGTGGGTGGCCTATCTTCCTGTGGAAATGAGCCATGCGGATCTTCCTCCCTGGTACTGTATTGTTTGTGATAAGTAAAAAGACGGGAGCAAAAAGATATGGAACAGTCCTTTTTTAAGAA
>JAUNJL010000094.1 GCA_030533315.1 Eubacteriales bacterium | reverse complement strand
AGCAGAGGCTGGAGATTCCTCCAAAGATTGCCGGTCTTTTGATGGCGGCCATTATATCGGACACACTGATGTTCCGTTCTCCTACCTGCACCCAGCAGGATAAGATCGCTGCCAGCGCACTGTCCCTTATTGCGGACATTAAAATGGAAGAATTTGCCAGGGAAATGTTTAAGGCAGGCAGCAACCTTATGGATAAAACTGCCGAAGAAATCTTTTATCAGGATTATAAGAAGTTTATGGCGGAGGGAAATGTGACCTTCGGCGTGGGCCAGATCAGCTCCATGGACAAGGACGAGCTGATGGAGATCAAGGAAAGGCTTTTGTCCTTTATGGCCAGCGAATGTGGGCGCCATGGCATTTCCAGGATCTACTTTATGCTCACAGATATTATGGACGAGTCCTCAGAGCTTCTTTATTACGGCGAGGGAAGCCGGGAGATGGCGGAGACGGCGTTCCATATGGAGCCCACAGACGGCGTCTTTCATCTGGAGGGAGTTGTATCCAGAAAGAAGCAGCTCATTCCTGCTATGATGGAGGCGGCTGTGATGATGGGAAGCGAGTATAACTAAAGGGGAGGATTTTGATGAAGGAGGCATGGAAAGCGGGAAATATGCTTTATCCCCTTCCTGCCGTGATGGTCAGCGTGACCGACGGTATGGGGAAGGATAACATCATTACCGTGGCATGGGCCGGTACGATATGTACCAATCCGCCCATGGTATCCATCTCTGTGCGCCCCTCCCGTTATTCCTATGAGATGATCAGGGCCACAGGAGAATTTGTCATCAATCTTACTACAGAGAGCCTGGCCTTTGCCACGGACTTCTGCGGGGTGCGCTCCGGGAGGGATGTGG
Source organism: Eubacteriales bacterium (assembly GCA_030533315.1). Next base: position 6,658 of record JAUNJL010000094.1, on the reverse strand, counting down.
ACAAGTTTCAAAGGCTGCGTTTGACGAAGGAAAAGGCGGATCATGTGAAGGCGCCTATGATCAGGGAGTCTCCTGTTTCTATTGAGTGCCGGGTAACTCAGGTATTAGAGCTTGGCTCCCATCATATGTTTCTGGCAGAGGTTTTGGCGGTACACGCGGAGAAATCCTACATGGACCAGAACAAGAAATTCCAACTGAACAAGGCGCATCCCATGGTTTACTCCCATGGAGAGTACCTGGGACTTGGAAAATCCCTGGGAACCTTTGGATACAGCGTAAAAAAGAATAAGCATGACAAAGGGCAGAGGTGAACAGGTGAAATTGCTATTATTTTTAGTATTTTTGCCGGGATTGCACATTTTGTAAAAATGTGGTAAAATCGAAAGGAATTTTTAATAAATCATGAATAATTTGGTACTGATTGGGATGCCGGGAGCAGGAAAAAGCACCATCGGCGTAGTTTTGGCGAAGGTGCTGGGGTATGAGTTCCTGGACTCGGATCTTCTCATTCAGAAAATAGAAAACAGAAGGCTGTTTGAGATCATCGATCAGGAAGGAACGAAGGGCTTTCAGGAGATCGAAAACCGGGTAAATGCCTCCATTGAAGCAGAAAATACGGTTATTTCCACGGGGGGAAGTGTGGTATACTGTGAGGAAGCCATGGAGCATTTAAGGAAGATCGGGACAGTCATCTATCTTCGGATTTCTCTTCCGTCTCTGGAAAAGAGGCTGGGAAATCTGGAAAAAAGGGGTGTCCTTTTAAAAGAGGGACAAACATTAAAAAGCCTGTATGAAGAGAGAGTACCGCTGTATGAGAAATACGCAGACCTTGTTGTCGATGAAGAAGGGAAAGATTTGGAAGCAAGTCTGCAGGCGGTTTTGGAAATACTACAGTAACAGATAACCGTTTGGCTGTCCGAATTGTTATCACTGTAAACAGGAGGAGAGCAGTTTTTTGAGGGGAAATCGTCTTTTTTTCTGGCGGACCTGCCGGATAAAGGAGGATGCAGAGGCTGCTCATGGAGTTAAAATAATAGAGGTGTGTTTATGGAACAGTATGTGATCAAAGGTGGAAATCCGCTGGTTGGAGAGGTGGATATTGCGGGAGCGAAGAACGCGGCCCTTGCTATTTTATCGGCGGCGATCATGACGGATGAGACGATCCTGATCGAAAATCTGCCTGACGTAAGGGATATTAACGTTTTACTGGAAGCGATCTCCGGGATCGGGGCCCAGGTGGAAAGGATCGACAAGTCTACGGTAAAGATCAATGGCTCCACCATTGAGGATGTGAGCGTGGACTATGAATATATCAAAAAGATCCGCGCATCCTATTACCTTTTGGGCGCTCTCCTTGGAAAGTATAAGCATGCGGAGGTTCCCCTTCCAGGGGGCTGCAACATCGGAAGCCGTCCCATCGACCAGCATCTGAAGGGCTTCCGCGCTCTTGGGGCAAAGGTAAATATTTTCCACGGCGCCATCGTAGCCAAGGCGGAGAACCTTCACGGAAGCCATATATTCCTGGACGTTGTCTCTGTGGGGGCGACCATCAATATTATGATGGCGGCATCCCTGGCTCCGGGGCGTACCATCATCGAGAATGCGGCGAGAGAGCCTCATGTGGTGGATGTGGCCAACTTTTTAAACAGTATGGGAGCAAACATCAAGGGAGCAGGTACGGACGTGATCCGTATCAAGGGTGTGGAAAAGCTGCACAGGACGGAGTATTCCATCATTCCAGATCAGATCGAGGCCGGAACCTTCATGTTCGCGGCTGCGGCGACAGGCGGAGACGTGATGGTGAAGAACGTGATCCCCAAGCATCTGGAGGCGACTACCGCCAAGCTGGAGGAGATCGGCTGCGAGGTGCAGGAGTTTGACGACGCCGTTCGTGTGAGGGCGGCCGGGAAGCTTCGCCGTACCCATGTAAAGACCCTTCCCTATCCGGGATACCCTACGGACATGCAGCCGCAGATCGCTGTGACTCTGACTTTGGCAGAGGGTACCAGCATTGTGACAGAAAGTATTTTTGAAAACCGTTTTAAGTACGCGGACGAGCTTTCCAGGATGGGAGCCAGCATTAAGGTAGAAGGAAATTCCGCCATCATTGACGGTGTGAAGAAGCTGACGGGAGCAAGAGTCAGCGCTCCGGATCTCAGGGCGGGAGCCGCCTTGGTGATCGCGGGACTTGCCGCTGAAGGGATCACCATCGTGGATGATATTCAATATATCCAAAGAGGCTACGAAAACTTTGAAAGCAAGCTTCGCAGCCTTGGAGCAGAGATTGAAAGAGTGTCCGGGGAAAAGGAGATCCAGAAGTTCCGTTTAAGAGTGGGATAAGGACGAGAGTTATAAATAGCCTTTTATTCAGAGTGGTGGAGATACATAGGATCTGTGAAGCCACGGCAACCCCTTGAAAAAGGAAGGTGCCAGCCTGAGCGAGTGATCGAACGATAAGAGGACTGTTTTTCATAAAGAATGAATTTAACAGTCCGGTTTTACGGACTGTTTTTTTCGTCTCTGTCTGGAAATATCAAAAGAAAAAGAGCAGCCATTTGGGGCTGCCGGTATCGGCGCAAAAAGCTGCGCCAGGAAAGGAGAATCCATGGAAAAAATTTTATTTACCTCAGAATCTGTAACAGAAGGCCATCCAGATAAAATGTGCGACGCCATTTCCGACGCCATTCTTGACGCGCTGATGGAAAAGGATCCCATGAGCCGCGTGGCATGTGAGACGGCTGCCACCACAGGCCTTGTGGTGGTGATGGGTGAGATCACCACCAACGCTTATGTGGATATTCAGAAGATCGTGAGAGACACGGTGAGAGAGATCGGGTATACCAGAGGAAAGTTCGGCTTTGACGCGGATACCTGCGCGGTGATCACAGCCATCGACGAGCAGTCCACCGATATTGCCATGGGCGTTGACAAGGCCCTGGAGCAGAAGGAGGACGAGATGAACGAGGATGAGCTGGATTCCATCGGAGCCGGGGACCAGGGTATCCAGTTTGGGTACGCCTCCAATGAGACAGAGGAGTACATGCCCTATGCCATCAACATGGCCCATAAGCTTGCCCGCCAGCTTACGAAGGTGAGAAAGGACGGCACCCTGCCTTATTTAAGGCCGGATGGAAAAACACAGGTGACGGTGGAGTACGACGAGGCCGGAAAGCCTGTCCGCATCGACGCAGTGGTTTGCTCTACCCAGCACGACCCTGACATATCCCAGGAGCAGATCCATAAGGACATTCGGAAATATGTGTTTGACGCCATCATCCCCAAGGATATGGCAGATGAGAATACAAAATACTTTATCAATCCCACAGGCCGCTTTGTGATCGGCGGACCTCACGGAGACAGCGGATTGACTGGCCGTAAGATCATCGTGGATACATACGGCGGTACTGGCCGTCACGGCGGCGGCGCTTTCTCCGGCAAGGATTGTACAAAGGTGGACCGTTCCGCCGCATACGCCGCTCGGTACGTGGCAAAGAACATTGTGGCAGCCGGTCTTGCGGACAAATGTGAGATCCAGCTTTCCTACGCCATCGGCGTTGCTCATCCCACCTCCGTTCACGTAGAGACCTTTGGCACAGGCAGGCTCTCCGAGACAAAGCTTGTGGAGATCATTCGGGAGAACTTTGATCTTCGCCCGGCAGGGATCATCAAAATGCTGGATCTTCGCCGTCCCATCTACAAGCAGACCGCAGCCTACGGGCATTTTGGCCGTACAGATGTGGAGCTTCCCTGGGAGCGTCTGGACAAGGCTCCGGAGCTGAAAAAATATCTGGGATAAAAGAGACAAAAGCACAATTTTACGGAAAGCTTAGAGGCCTTTGCCCTGAAAGGGCAGGGGCTTCTTTTTTTACTTCTTTTTTAGATTCTTTTTTATAGAAAATTAAGAGATACCGGAAGGAGCTTTATGCTATAATAAGGGGGAATGCAGCCGGAAAAGCCTGAAAGGATGAGCCTATGAAATTAAAATCAAGAATTATTTTAGGTTTTACCATGATCATACTGATGCCTCTTCTGCTCTTTGCCGCTACCTTGTATGGATTCCGCCAGACTCAGGAGAAGCATTTTCTGGAGCAGGCGGAGGTGAGCAGCGCGGAGACGGTGTACGATATTACCATCACAGATTCCGGAGAAAGCCAGGACCGGATCCAACTGATGGCAAAGGACCTTCTCTTTACCGCCTTTATCATCCTGATCTCCACGGCCCTTGCCGTAGGACTTTGGCTGTACCGCAGCATCGCGGCGCCTCTTGTGAAGCTTCGGAAGGCCACCCAGAACATTAAAGAGGGCAATCTGGATTTTGTTTTGGATGTGGAGGGGAAGGATGAGTTTTCCGAGCTTTGCCAGGATTTTGAGGAAATGCGCCTTCGCCTGAAGGAGTCCACGGAAGAAAAAAATTTGATTGAAAAGGAAAATAAGGAGCTGATCAGCAACATCTCCCACGATTTGAAGACGCCCATTACCGCCGTGAAGGGGTATGTGGAGGGGATCATGGACGGGGTGGCCGACACGCCGGAAAAGATGGACCGGTATGTCCGCACCATCTACAATAAGACAAACGAGATGGACCATCTGATCAATGAGCTTACCTTTTATTCCAAGATCGACACAAACCGCATCCCTTACACCTTCAGCAAGTTAAATGTGGAGGATTATTTTGGGGACTGCGCCGAGGAGATCAGCCTGGAGCTGGACACGAAGGGGATCGAGCTGGTTTATGCCAATTATGTGGAGAAGAATGTGCTCATTATTGCCGACGGAGAGCAGATCCGGAGGGTGATCCACAACATTATCAGCAATGCCATCAAATATATGGATAAGCAGCGAGGCATCATCCAGATGCGGATTAAGGACGTAGGAGACTTTATCCAGGTTGAGGTGGAGGATAATGGAAAAGGAATCGGGGCAAAGGATATTCCCTATATTTTTGACCGGTTTTACAGGACGGACGTTTCCCGCAATTCCTCCAAGGGGGGAAGCGGCATAGGACTTTCCATCGTCAAGAAGATCCTGGAGGATCACGGAGGGAAGGTATGGGCCACCAGCCGGGAGGGCATCGGCACCATCATGTATTTTGTACTTAGAAAACACCAGGAGGTACCTATGAGATGAGTAAGATATTGATTATTGAAGATGAGGAAGCCATTGCGGACCTGGAAAAGGATTATCTGGAGCTTTCCGGCTTTACGGTGGAGATTGCCAACCGAGGCGACCTGGGATTGGAAAAAGCCATGAAAGAGGAGTTTGACCTGATCATTTTAGACCTGATGCTCCCGGAGGTGGATGGCTTTGATATTTGCCGTCAGGTGCGCCAGGAAAAAAATACCCCCATCATTATGGTGTCCGCGAAAAAGGACGACATTGACAAGATCCGGGGCCTTGGCCTTGGGGCGGATGATTATATGACGAAGCCCTTTAGTCCCAGCGAGCTTGTGGCCAGGGTGAAGGCCCACATGGAACGGTACAACCGTCTGGTGGGCGCTCAGGTACAGAAAAATGACGTGATCGAGATCCGGGGGATCAAGATCGACAAGACGGCCCGCAGGGTTTGGGTAAACGGGGAGGAGACTACCTTCACCACAAAGGAGTTCGACATCCTCACCTTTTTGGCCCAAAATCCCAACCGTGTATTCACAAAGGAAGAGCTGTTCCGGGAAATCTGGGATATGGAATCCCTGGGAGATATTGCCACGGTTACGGTCCACATCAAAAAAATCCGGGAAAAGATCGAGTTTAACACCGCAAAGCCCCAGTATATCGAGACGATCTGGGGCGTGGGATACCGGTTTAAGGTGTAAAAAAGAGCTGCCGGAGGGTTCTGGTTACAGTTCACCCCCTGCCGGCAGCCAGTTGGGGGTCAGGATGAAGAAGCTATACAAAGAACTGGAAAAATATGGAAAGTCCGATTTTTATCCCTTTCACATGCCGGGACATAAACGGAATCCCTCCTGCGTGGACGGAGAGTTTCTCTTTGAGAGGGACATTACGGAGATTTCCGGCTTTGACGATCTCCATCATCCAGAGGGGCTGCTTCGGGATTCCATGGAGAGGTTGTCGGATCTGTACGGTACGAAGGAGAGCTTTTTCTGTGTAAACGGAAGTACGGGGGCTCTGCTTTCCGCCATTTCTGCCGGGATCCAAAAGGGGGGACGTTTTCTTGTGGCAAGAAACTGTCACAAGTCTGTGTACCATGCTATTTATCTGCGGGACTTAAGCCCGATCTACCTTTATCCACAGACGGATCCGGATCTAGGGATAAACGGGGGGATTTCTCCCTCCCATGTGGAAAAATGTCTGGAGGAAAATAAGGGAATCCAGGGAATTATGATCACATCCCCCACCTACGACGGGGTGGTGTCCGATATAGAGGCCATCGCAAAGCTGGCCCACAAATACGGGATTCCCCTGATCGTGGATGAGGCCCACGGTCCTCATTTTCGCTTTTCCCCGTATTTTCCCACATCTGCTGTAGATCTGGGAGCGGACGTAGTAGTCCAGAGTTTCCACAAAACCCTTCCCTCCCTGACCCAGACGGCGGTGCTCCATCTTTGCAGCGACCGGGTGGACAGGGAAAAAATAAAACGGTTCCTGGGTATGTATCAGACCAGCAGCCCCTCCTACCTTCTTATGGCCAGCCTGGACG
>JAUNJL010000093.1 GCA_030533315.1 Eubacteriales bacterium | reverse complement strand
TGTCTGCTGGCAGGCGGCGGGGCGGTAAAAATATTGTTTGTCTTTTGAGGGAAAAGATGGTATAATCAAGGACAGCGTCAGCAAGGCTGCTGGCATACGAAATATTTTGAAAAGAGGACTTAAGAAATGAGCGATAAAACCATTTTAGAGCAGTGGCGGGCCATCGCCTATGATCAGAGTGCGGACAGAGGACAGCTTCAGAGGTTCTGGGCAAAGTATTTTAATATCGAGAAGGGCATTTATCAGCAGCTTCTGGAGAACCCGGATGAGGTGGTCACAGGTACGGTGAAGGAGTTGGCGGAGAAATACGGCCAGGACGTTCTTACCATGACCGGTTTCCTGGACGGGATCAACGACAGCTTGAAGGTGAAGAACCCTATCGAGACCATGGATGAGGATACGACGGTGAGCCTTTGCTTTGACAAGGAGCTTCTTTATAAGAATATGGTGGATGCCAAGGCGGATTGGCTGTATGGGCTGCCTCAGTGGGATGCTATTTTTACGCCGGAGAAGAGGAAGGAGCTGTACCTGGAGCAGAAGAAGTCTGGCACGGTGGTAAAGGCCCGCAAGATCGGCCGCAACGAGCCTTGTCCCTGCGGCAGCGGAAAGAAATACAAGTATTGCTGCGGAAGAAACCAGTAAGACGTTTTCGGTGATGAAGCCCTTCGCCCAGCCGGGTGCGCACAGTGAGGCGGCCAGGATGGGAGAAGGGAACTTTTACAAAGGAGGATGGGCGTGGCGGAGATGGCCTTCGGGATCTTGGGCCTGATAGGTATCCTTTATTATCTGGTGATTGTCCTCTACGCGGGGATCACGGCGGATTTTGCCTGGATCTGGCTTGTGGGAGGGCTTTTTTTGTTGGGGATGGGAAGAATCTTTTGCTGGGCCAGGCTTTGTCCGGGCGTTTTTTGGAAAAATATCAGAAATGCTCTGTGCCTGGTTCTGGCCATTTGCCTTTTTTGCTTTCTGCTTCTTTTAGGGAAGGTGGTCAGCGGGATGTACGCCCGTGAAAGGGAGGGACTGAGCTGCGTGGTGGTGCTGGGAGCCCAGGTAAAGGGCAGGGTGCCCTCCAGAGCTCTCAAAAAAAGGCTGGATAGGGCGGTCCTTTATGGAGAGAAGAATCCTGAAACCCAGTTCATCCTCTCCGGCGGACAGGGTCCGGGTGAGGAGATCTCGGAAGCCCGCTGTATGGCAGACTACATGACAAAAAAGGGGATTTCCGCTTCCAGGCTGATCCTGGAGGAACGTTCAGCCACCACGCAGGAGAATCTCCGGTTTTCCCGCCAGCTTACAGGCTGCGGCGAGGAGGAGACGGGGATTTTGTCCAACAATTTCCACATCTATCGGGCCTTGAGGCTGGCAGAGAGGCAGGGCTATCAGAGACCCTGCGGCCTGCCGGCCCCCTCGGATCCCATCATGCAGGCGCACTACGTGGTGCGCGAGGTCTTTGCCCTGGTGAAGGAGAGACTGGTGGGGAATCTCTGAGTCAGAAAAGATATTTTTCAATAGTCATTGACAAACAAGGGGACCGAAGATATAATGAGGGGCAGAACCAAACCAATAAGCAAATGCGTTGACGAGACGAGTACGCTGTGGAACGTTCCAGAGAGAGGCGGGCAGGTGGGAGCGCCTTATCGGGAAGCAGCCGAAAACTACCTCTGAGCGGCCCTGATCCGGCCCGGTGATACCGTTACCATCATGAGAGTGGCCATGGCCGTACACAGTACGCCTGGCAAGCAGGGTGGAACCGCGAGCAGATAGATCGTCCCTCACAGTGCGAAGGCGCTGTGAGGGACTTTTTGCCGTGTGGGAGCCGGAAGGCGTCTTTTACAGGGGGGATTCGTTTTTTGCCAAAGCAAAATCTACTATATAAGAAAGGAAGAAGTATCATGATCATTACATTGAAAGATGGTTCCCAAAGGGAATACCAGGAGGCAAGATCCATTCTGGACATCGCCTCAGACATCAGTGAGGGGCTGGCCAGGGCTGCCTGTGCAGGAGAGGTGGACGGCCAGGTAGAGGATCTGCGTACCGTTTTGGACAAGGACTGCCAGCTGAACATCCTCACCTTTGACAGCGAAGGAGGAAGGGCGGCCTTCCGTCACACGGCTTCCCACATCATGGCCCAGGCCATCAAACGCCTGTATCCCCAGGTGAAGCTGGCCATTGGACCGTCCATTGCCGAGGGCTTTTACTATGACGTGGACAGCGATACCCCCATCACGGCGGAGGATCTGACGAAGATCGAGGGGGAAATGAAGAAGATCGTAAAGGAAAACCTGGCCATCACCCGCTTCACAAAATCCAGGGAGGACGCCATCGCCTACTTCCAGGAGAAGAACGAGCCATACAAGGTAGAGCTGATCCAGGATCTTCCAGAGGATGCAGAGATCAGCTTTTACCAGCAGGGAGAGTTTGTGGATCTCTGTGCCGGCCCCCATCTGATGACCACGAAGCCGGTCAAGGCCTTTAAGCTCACCAGTCTTGCAGGCGCATACTGGAGAGGCAGTGAGAAGAACAAGATGCTTACCAGGATCTATGGTACTGCCTATTCCAAGAAAGCGGATCTGGATGAGTATCTCACCCGCATGGAGGAGGCCAAGAAGCGGGATCACCGTAAGCTGGGCAAGGAGCTGGGCCTGTTTATGATGAGTGAGGAGGGTCCTGGATTCCCATTTTTCCTGCCAAAGGGCATGGTGCTGAAAAATACTCTTTTGGATTACTGGAGAGAGATCCACCAGAAGGCCGGATACGTGGAGATCTCCACTCCCATCATATTGAACCGCCATCTGTGGGAGACCTCCGGTCACTGGGATCACTACAAGGAAAATATGTACACCACCGTCATTGACGAGCAGGATTTTGCCATCAAGCCGATGAACTGTCCCGGAGGGATCCTGGTGTACCAGTCAGAGCCCCGTTCCTACAGGGATCTTCCGATCCGTATGGGAGAGCTGGGCCTGGTACATCGCCATGAGAAATCTGGCCAGCTCCACGGCTTGATGCGGGTGCGCTGCTTTACCCAGGATGATGCCCATATCTTCATGATGCCTGAGCAGATCCGGGACGAGATCAAGGGAGTGGCGCGCCTGATCGACAGCGTTTACCAGCTGTTCGGCTTTAAGTACCATGTGGAGCTTTCCACCCGCCCGGAGGATTCCATGGGAAGCGACGAGGACTGGGAGATGGCCACGGACGCCCTTCGGGGAGCCCTGGATGATCTGGGGCTTGACTATGTGGTGAACGAGGGAGACGGAGCCTTCTATGGCCCCAAGATCGACTTCCATCTGGAGGATTCCATCGGAAGAACCTGGCAGTGCGGTACCATCCAGCTGGATTTCCAGCTTCCCCTGCGCTTCAACTGTGAGTACATTGGCGCAGACGGGGAAAAGCACCGCCCCATCACCATCCACAGGGTTGCCTTCGGATCCATCGAGCGTTTCATCGGGATCCTGATTGAGCACTTTGCAGGGGCATTCCCCACGTGGCTGGCGCCGGTTCAGGTGAAGGTTCTCCCCATTTCCGAGAAATATATGGACTATGGAAAGAAAGTGCTGGACGTTCTGCAGGAGGCAGGGATCCGGGCTGAGATAGACACCCGGGCAGAAAAGATCGGTTATAAGATCCGAGAGGCAAGGCTTCAGAAGATCCCATACATGCTGGTGGTGGGAGCCAAGGAAGAGGAAGAAGGCGTGGTTTCCGTGAGAAGCCGTTTCCTTGGAGATGAGGGAGCCAAGGATCTGGACAGCTTTGTGGCATCCGTGAAGGAAGAGATCCGCACAAGGGAAAACCGGCAGGTCCAGGTGCAGGAAGAGGGCAAATAAGGCGGCGGCCCAGGTATCTGAGCTGCCGCCCCATGATGAAGGTCATCGGGCCCCATCTGGCGGTACGGATGGGGAGGATCATTTTGAAAAGAACTTTTTTCGGATCTCGTCCACGGGCATGTCCCGTCCGGTCCACAGACGGAAGGCCTCGGCGCCCTGAAAAAGCAGCATGTACATTCCGTTGAAGGTACGGCAGCCAGCCAGCCTTGCGTCCCGGAGAAAGCGGGTCTCCCTGGGATTGTATATCACGTCGGAGACCACCAGCTCCGGGCGGTACAGCCCTGGATCCTGGATGATGGTTTCGTCCACGGCGGGGGCCATTCCCACGGAGGTTCCGTTGATGAGAAGGGCGCTCAGGGAGATGGCTTCCCTGAGTGCCTTTTGATCCTCGTTGTCGTGGAGGAAGGCCCTGCAGGGAAGGGTGTCATTGATGGTCTGGACAAGGCGCTCGGTGCGGTCCCAGAATCGGCTGGTTTTTCGGGCGAATATGTGGATCGCCTCCACCTCGTCCAGGGCTGCCTGGGCACAGATCGCCGTGGCCGCACCTCCGGCTCCCATGATGGTGATGGTCTTTTGGGTGAGATCGCAGCCGGCGTCCCTGGCGGCCTGCATGTAGCCGACGCCATCGGTATTCCAGCCGATGAGCCGTCCATTTTGGTTGACCACCGTATTGACGGCGCCGATGAGCCGGGCGGCAGGGGAGAGATCGTCCAGAAGCTCTGTTACCTTGTTCTTGTTGGGCATCGTCAGGTTAAAGCCCCGGGCCTGGCAGGTGCGGAGCCCCTCCACGGCTGCGAGAAGTCCCTGTTCGTCTACGTCGAAGCAGAGATAGACATAGTCCAGTCCCAGAAGCCGGAAGGATTCGTTGTGCATCAGCGGGGAAATGCTGTGGGCGACAGGACTCCCCAGAAGGGCAGTCAGCTGTGTGTGGCCGGTGATCGGGATCATAAGGTTTACCTCCGTTGTGATGAATTTGTTCTTTCATTTTATTCTACAGAAGAGGAGATGTCAAGAAATGACAAAGCCTTTGAAAATCAGAGACATCCTTTTGGGAGAAGGGATGCCAAAAATCTGTGTGCCTATAACGGCAAAGAAGAGAGAGGCCCTTTTGGCGGAAGCCCGCGGGGCGGCCGGGGCCGGAGCCGACCTGGTGGAGTGGCGGGCCGATTTTTATGAAGGTCTGGGTGACCAGGGCGAAATGGAAAAAACGCTGTGGAGTCTTTCTGACGTTTTAGGACAGGTTCCCCTGTTATTTACCATACGTACAAAAAAAGAGGGGGGAAGCTGCCAGATTTCGACAGAAGATTATATCAAGCTTAACCTTTGGGCGGCCCGGTCGAAAAAGGCGGATCTGCTGGATGTGGAAGCCTTCGGAGAGGAAAAGAGAAAAAAGGAGCTGATCCAGCGGATCCAGGAAGCTGGAGGAAAAGTCATCGCCTCCGCCCACGATTTTGAGAAGACGGACGGGGAGGACCTGCTTCTGAGAAGATTTCAGGCCATGGAGGGCTCCGGGGCGGACATCCTGAAGCTGGCGGTGATGCCAGGGGATTTCCAGGACGTCGTATCGCTGATGAGTGCCACCTGCCGGGTGTGGGGAATGACCAGCCGCCCCCTGATCTCCATGTCCATGGGAAGCATTGGCGCCGTCAGCCGGATTGCGGGAGAAAGCTTCGGCTCCTGTCTGACCTTTGGAACGGTGGGAGCTCCCTCCGCACCTGGACAGCTCCCCATTGAGAGGCTCCGCATCATGCTGGAAACCCTCCATCAATGTCGAAGTATTACGTGAAACCACGATAAATTCTGGGAACCACCTTCCCTGTTTTGACAAAATCTGCACCCCCTTTGACCTTATAATGGGCTCACTTACCAAAGTGAAGGAGCCAGGCTTTCGGAGGCCCTCTTGGCGGCTGACGGAAACCGGCAGACAGGTCATAGGGGGCTTTTTATGTATGAAAAGGTATACATAGACGTGGTCTTTGCCGTCAACCTTTTGATGGATTACCTTCTCCTGCAGGCGGCAGGGAGGATCTTCCACTGTAAGAGATCTTCTCTGCGGATCCTTGCGGCATCGGCCGCAGGCGCCCTTTTTTCCTGTCTGATCCTATATGTACCTGGGGGAACCTTCTTCTGGACGGTCATAGCGCTGCATGGAGCCTGCGCAGCAGGCATGGTGGTGCTGGGACTGGGCCTAAAAAAAGGAAGCCTGCTGGGAAAGGCCGTGATGACCCTGTATCTTGCTGCTTTTTTTGCAGGGGGTGTTTGGGAGGCCGCCTTAGGCGGACGACTCCTTTCCCCCGCCTGTTGTCTGCTGACGACGGTGTGCATGTACCTGGGACTGACAGCCCTTTTTTGTTTTTGGGAGTCCTTTTGGGCGGGCCGAAGGAATCTTTACCCCGTCACCCTGTCCTATGGTGGGAGAGTACAGTCGTCCTACGGGCTTTATGACACGGGAAACCTTCTGGCGGATCCGGTAAACGGGGCGCCGGTCTCCATCGTGGAGCCGATGCTTCTGGAAAAGCTCCTGACGAAAGCGCTTGTGGAAAAGCTGAAACACCTGAAAGAGAACCCAGGGGAGCTTGAAAGTACAGAGCTTGCCGGTTTACATCCTCGTTTTCTCCCTTATCAGACCATGGAAGGGAGGGGGATTTTGCTGGCGGTCACACTGGAAGACCTGATGATTCATACTCCCGGGGAAGTGGTTCATATTGACAGACCGGTGTTTGCGTTGGCCGTGGAACCCTCCGCTTTGGGAAAAGAGTATAAGGTGCTTTTAAATTCAAGTCTATTGCATTAGGAGGGGTCACATCTATGAACAGAACAGCAGTCCGTGTAAACGAATATCCGTTCCCATTTCTTCCCAGGCTGGTGCTGACAAGACCGAGGGAGATCTATTACATCGGGGGAAACGACATTCTGCCGCCGCCGTTGGAGGGGGAACGGGAAAGCTTTTTGATCGGAAAGCTGGAGACAGACCAGGCGGAGGAGGCAAAGGCACAGCTTATTGAGCATAATCTAAGGCTGGTTGTGTATATCGCCAAAAAGTTTGACAATACGGGAGTGGGGGTGGAGGATCTGATCTCCATAGGAACCATCGGCCTGATCAAGGCCATCAATACCTTTAACCCGGTAAAAAAGATCAAGCTGGCGACCTATGCCTCCCGCTGCATTGAAAATGAGATCCTCATGTATCTTCGGAGGAACAGCAAGACAAAGCTGGAGGTGTCCATAGATGAACCCCTGAACGTGGACTGGGATGGAAACGAGCTTCTTCTTTCCGATATTTTGGGAACGGACGAGGACGTGATCTCCCGTCACCTGGAGGACGAGGTGGAAATTCGCCTTTTGGGAAAGGCGATTTCCAAGCTGTCCAAGAGGGAGCAGACCATTATCAGGCTGCGTTTTGGACTGGGCAGGAGCGAGGGAAGGGAGAAGACTCAGAAGGAGGTGGCCGACCTTTTGGGAATTTCCCAGTCCTATATTTCCCGCCTGGAAAAGCGCATTATGAAACGGCTGAAAAAGGAGATCGTGAAATACGAATAAGGTTGTGAAGGGAAAAATGCGGCTTTTGGGAGAGACTTATCCGGGGGGCTGCGTTTTTTTCGTAAAATTGCCTGGGAACTGCATATTTTGGAAAAAGCTGCGCATTTTAAAAGAAAAAAGAGGAGGCGCAGATATGAATGCGAACGCAGAATTTTTAAATTATGT
>JAUNJL010000092.1 GCA_030533315.1 Eubacteriales bacterium | reverse complement strand
TCTTGTTTTATGACAAATTCTTATTCTTCGACAGCGGAGAAGCAGTCCCCCAACGAACCGTCAGCTCATGATCAGCTTCCAGAAAAGCTCCGCCGTGGGCTCCAGAAGGGCGTCTGGATATTCATAGCCTTCCCCATGGAGAGGCGTCTGTTCCTCTCCCGCCCCGATCATAAAGTAAGCCCCTCTGCAGCGCTTCAGATAATGGCCAAAATCCTCACTCCACCGCATGGCCTCGGGCATCTCCACACCCTCTCCGATTTCCAGGACTTTTCTTGCACAAGCCTCATCATTTTCCGATGCCGGAAAAACATCCTGGCACTCTGTCTCCAGCTTCAGCCCAAACTCCTCCGCCAGATCCTTTGACATATCGCAGACCTTTTCGTAAAGTCTTTCCAGATCCCTGTCATGCTCACCTCTTAGAGTGAGCCAAACCTCGGCGTCTGCCGCCGCCGCCCCAAAAGCCTTCTCTCCCATCTGTACACCGATGACCGTGGCAAGAATCAGTCCCTCATAATCCTCCGGTCTCGCCATCTCCGGAAGACTGCACAAAAGACGCCCTACCGCCGTCGCAGGAGAAATCCCATTTTCCGGGGTCGCCGCATGGGCAGCCTTCCCTAAAAAGGTCAGGGTCAGTCCCAAGGAGGCGCAGGACAAAGTTCCAGGCTTCGTGGAAACCTGCCCCAAAGGCCTTCCGGGAATATTGTGGCCCCCATAAATTTCCTCAATCTCCTCCTTGTCAAAAATCTCTACACAACCGGGAGCGCCTGATCCGGTCTCCTCCTCTGGCTGAAACAGAAAAAATACGTCTCTGCCCACTTTTTGACCCTCCAGCATCAAGGCGGCTCCACAGAGAGCAGCGCTATGCCCGTCATGGCCGCAAAGGTGAGCGGCTCCTCCCTCCGGCAGCGCCAGAGCATCGTAATCCGCCCGAAGGCAAATAGAAGGTTTTGTTTTCCCCTCTTCCCTGTGGGCCGCATAAAAGCCTCTGCCGCAGGGAAGCAGCTCCATCGAGGTATGATCTCTTAAAAAATCTTCCAAAATTTTTTTCGTCTTTTTCTCCTGTCCGGAAATTTCCGCATTTTCATAAAGCTTACGACGAAGCCCGGTAATCTTATCAAGTATATTTTTTTCCATCGATCCTTCTCCAATTCTTAAAAAATTTCCAAATACATGTCAACAATACTATCGTATCACCTTTTCCTTCCTATTTCAAGTAAACCTATATCTTTTCTCAATAATGTTGGTATTGATGTCGGAAGTGAAACTCATTATGCCAGGGCATTTGACTGGCGCAATGATGGGTACACAAAGAAACCTCGGAAGTTTAGTAATACGGAAGCTGGTTTTATGGCTATCCGCATTGAGCTTGATAAAAAAGGACGAACCCTCTCGTAATACTGTACAGGCAGTAAATCATACATTGATAATCAAGGAGGTGTTGACGGCGAAACATAGAGATTTTGTTTATGTCGGAGCCCCTGCTCCAGAACTGAATGAGCAGGAACACGCAGCGTTCCTCTTAAATATTCAAAAGTCGATACTCCTGTCTTTGGAAAAAAGACAGCTATTGACTCGTTCACAAAAACAACGCTGCACAGAAGAACTTGAAAAGCAATACAGTAAGAAAAGCCGCAGCCAAGCATAAAACGCTTGGCTCTTTACATATCCGAATGTACGATTTTGAAGTTTGCGCATTCGGCATCTCCGCACTCAATCGTTATACTTAAAATACGTAAAACATTTGTCGGGAAAGGAGAGGTACTATGCCTACTATCGAATTTGAACTCTTAAACAGAGAGCGAAAAACGAAAAAAAAGAAAATGAGAGTCGCTGCATACTGCCGTGTTTCCACGGATAATGAAGACCAAGCCAATTCCCTTGAAAGCCAGCAGCGTTACTTTAAGCAATACATTGAACATCATCCCGATTGGGAGCTTTATGAAATCTTCGCTGATGAGGGCATCTCTGGCACAAGCACAAAAAAGCGTAAACAATTTAACCGGATGATCGCATGTGCCAAAAACGGTGATTTTGATTTGATTATCACGAAAGAAATCTCCCGTTTTGCCAGAAATACCCTTGACAGTATTTATTATACCCGTGACCTTAAACAGCACGGTGTCGCCGTTATCTTTATGAATGACGGTATCAACACAATGGACGGCGATGCGGAGCTTCGGCTTGCCATTATGTCCTCTATCGCACAGGAAGAAAGCCGAAAGACTTCTGAGCGTGTGAAATGGGGGCAGAAACGCCAGATGGAGCAAGGTGTCGTATTTGGACGGAGTATGCTCGGATATGATGTAAAAGACGGCAAAATGACAATCAACGAAAAAGGGGCAAAAATTGTCCGACTCATCTTTCACAAGTTTGTATATGAAGGAAAAGGAACGCACGTTATCGCCCGTGAACTCCGTGAGGAAGGCATTAAGCCTATGCGTGTTAAGGAATGGCAGAATACGGTTATTCTTCGAATTATACGCAACGAGAAATATTGCGGAGATTTGGTGCAGAAGAAAACCTACACGCCAGATTTCCTATCCCACGAAAAGAAATACAACCGAGGGCAGGAAGAATTTGTGATTATCAAAGACCACCACGAGCCGATTGTATCCCGTGAGCTGTTCGAGAAAGCCAACCGCATATTAGACGAAAAAGCGCTGTCTCCAGAGAGGAAAGCGAAGCATAGCAACCGCTATCCGTTCTCTGGTAAAATCAAATGCGGCAGATGCGGAGCAAGCTATGTTGCCAGATATCGAACCCGAAAAGACGGAAGCCAATATAAGGCGTGGCGTTGCTTTGAAGGAGCAAAAAACGGAAATCCTCATATTGATAAGGCAGGAAACCAAGTGGGCTGCTCTGGAGAGAGTATCCGAAATGAAGATGCTGTCTATCTTATGTACCTTGTCTGCAAAGAGCTTAAATTTAATCGTCAGAAAATAGTCTTCAGCTTGACTAAGACGATTGAAGCTGTTGTTTCTATGGATTTAACAGGAACAAATGCAAGTGCTTTGGCGGTCAAAATCGAGGAAGCAAAGAAAAGGCGTACAGGATTGATTGACCTTTATACAAGCGGCGATATTGACAAAAGCGAGTTTACCACCCTTCGAGGGAAATACGATGAAGAAATCGAACAACTGAAATCAATGACAGACGGTATTGAAAAACAACAGGAAATAATGGCAAAGCAACAGGAACTGTTGGACGATATAACAAAAGCTATTGAAGAACTTATAAGCGGTGTTCAGTACGAAGATAACTACTACACACAGCTACTCGACAAAATGGTAGTCAACGATAAAGACCACATTGATGTATATTTGAATATGCTGCCGTACAAATGGCAGTTTGCGATAGCAAAGAATGTAAAAGGGGCTATAGAAGCGTCAAAAAAAGCTGAAGCCTCAGAAGGCGCCATTTCTGAGGCTTCTCTACCAACATCGTTCAGCACGGCTACCGCCATCCTGTTCGGCATGGCAAAGCGTTGAGACAGATACCGCATAGAAGCCCCTATCTCTCCATCCGGACCACCGGACTGCCGGAAACGATATCCTCCGCCTCCCCTTTTTCTTCCCGGATGCGCACATATCCGATCCGCCCCATGGCCAGATCCATCTGCCCTTCCACCAGCCTCCTTTGCTCTTCCCGGGAAAGCTCCTGGAAATCCAAATACCTGCCATCCTTCCTGATGCGCATCCTTACTTCGAGCTCACTCAAAACAATCACCATTTTCTTTCAGGCTATGATAGAAAGTCCCTCAAAAAGAACACCATTTTTTCTTATTGCTCTTGAAGCTGCTTCTCCGTTGGTGTATGATACCCTTACTAAATCATTCTGCGCCGGCTGCAAACGCCTCTGACTGTCCTCATTACGGGACAGAAACAGGCTGTGGGGCAAAAATACGCATGAAAAAATCGCCATAGGCGATACAGCAAGCGCAGCACGAAAGGGGAAACATGAAAGTAAAAGCTACCGCCGATCTGGGAAGGGATCCTGTCTCTTCCCTTGTTTTCAGACTTGCCATCCCTTCCATGGTGGCTCAGCTGGTCAATGTCCTATATAGCATCGTAGACCGTATGTACATCGGTCACATCCCGCAGGTAGGTGATCTGGCACTGGCCGGTGCCGGTATCTGCGGCCCCATCGTCACCCTGCTCAGCTCCTTCGGAACCCTGGTAGGCCTGGGAGGATCCATCCTTATGGGAATCCGCATGGGCGAAAAAAACCATCAAAAGGCAAAACAGCTTCTCGCCAATTCCTTTCTGCTTTTGTGCGTTTTTTCCCTCCTCCTGACCATCGGTTTTCTGCTTTGCAAGGAAAAGCTGCTGATGCTGTTTGGCGCCAGCGCAAGCACCTTTCCCTATGCCAACACCTATATGACCATCTATACGGCGGGATCCTTTTTTGCCCTGATGGCCTCTGGATTGAATTATTTCATCAACTGCCAGGGCTTTCCCATGATCGGAATGGCAACGGTCCTGATCGGCGCCATTTCCAACATCCTCCTGGATCCGGTTTTTATCTTCGTCCTCCATATGGGCGTTGGAGGAGCCGCTTTGGCCACGGTGATCTCCCAGATCGCATCCTTTCTTTTTGCCCTATGGTTTCTCATGGGACCCCGGATCCACGTCCGGATCTCCTTTGGCCAGTATGATCTGAGGATCATGGGTAAAATCCTTTATTTGGGACTTTCTCCCTTTCTGATCCTGGCCACGGACAGCGCCCTTCTCATCGTTATGAATACTGTCCTCCAAAAATACGGCGGTTCCTCAGGAGACATGCTCATCACCTGCGCCACCATCGCCCAAAGCTATCTCCTGCTGATCACCTCCCCCATGATCGGGATCAGCGGCGGCACCCAGGCCATCCTCAGCTACAATTATGGCGCCAGAGAAACGCTCCGGGTAAAGCAGGCGGAAAAATGGATTCTGGCCCTGATGCTGTCCTTTACCACATTCATGTTTTTACTGTCCCGTTTTATACCCAGATACTTTGTCCGTCTCTTCACCACACAGCCGGACTACGTGGAGCTTTCCATATGGGCGATCCAGGTATACACCATGATGATCATCCCTCTCAGCTTCCAGTTTGTATTCGTGGACGGGCTTACTGCCCTGGAGCGGGCAAAGACGGCTCTCTGCCTTTCCATCGCCCGCAAAAGCACTTACGTGCTCTGCACATTCCTGCTGCCCGCATTTTTCACCGCCAAGGCAGCCTTTTACGCCGAGCCAATTGCCGATATCCTCAACTCCTCCGTCACCACCCTGGTGTTTTTCCTTGTCATCAACCGGCATCTGGCAAAGCGGGAACAGGCTTCCCATTCCATGGCATCTCCGTAAGTGTCACCTCCATCCCATGGCGGAGGGTCAAGAAGCGCACCGGTTTCCCATCTGCGTCTCCGCACCCATGACCAGCCCTTGATCCTCCGCCCATATACCACACACTTCAAATTCCCATCGTACCATTCTCTCCCACCGACATATTAAAAAAAACTCCTGCTATTTCCATACACAACAATGCCACGCAGACGGCTTACAAGAAGTGATACGGAAAATAAGATCACTCCCTATCCAGTATTGACGCCTGTACGATATCTGGCTATCCTCTCATTCTCCCAATCTCCACAGGCGTTCCATGATGAAGTCTTGATTCTTCCGCCGCCAAAGCCACCAAATGACTTTCAATGGAAGTCTCCAAGGTGGTAATGGTATTTTTTATCGTTTTCCCTTCCAGGTAATCCAACACGGAAAGAACCAGACCTCTGTCGCCGCCGCCATGTCCCCCAGAATCGTTGGACATCCTTCCCAAATCAATGGTTTCTGGCTCCTTCCCAAATTCACATACCCGGATGATATTCTGGTGCATGTCTCCCCACACGTCCCCAAGCGTCCCCATAACCTTGATGGTCCTTCCGCCGGTGCTGGTAAAAGCACTCATGGTAAGGGAAATCGCCGCACCGTTTTCCATCTGCATATTCACGATCTGATTATCTACCACATCATTATCACAAAAAAATACACATCGCCCATACGGCCCCTCCTCAATAGCCTTGCGAATGGAGCTCTCCGTGGGATGCTCGGAAAGGGTGTCCGCCGGCCAACCGGTGTTTCCATTTAAAACTCCTGTTTTCTTGTCCATCAGATAAATCTTCTCCGCATTGTAGGGACACTCCTCCTTTACCCTGCAGCCTTGGGTACACCGCTTCGCCGCCCCTTTTGGAGCATTTTCCGGCCGAAAATAAATACGAGACCCAAAGGAAGATACCCTTTCGCACCTGCTTCCAGCCAGCCAGATCAGATAATCCAGGTCATGGCAGCATTTCGCCAGAATCATGGGACTTGTCTCCTCTTCTCTCCGCCAATTTCCCCGTACAAAGCTATGGGCCTGGTGCCAGTAGCAAACATTTTCCAAGGCCTGTATATTTACAATCCGGCCCAGCCTTCCATCATCGATCATGTTTTTGATCATGCCAAAAAACGGAGTATACCGAAGCACATGGCACACCACGACCCGTCTATTTTCCTCCTTCGCCACACGGACGATCTCCTGCAGCTCAGAAAGCTTCGGCGAAACAGGTTTTTCCAAAAGTACGTCATAGCCCTTCCGCAGTGCAGCGACTGCATGGGGAACATGCTGCCTGTCCTGGGTGCAGATCACCGCAAAATCCGCCAGCCTTGGCTGCTCCAAAAGCTCCTCCCCGCTTTGAAACCACATCTTCTCCGGTACTCCATGAGCTGTCCCGCCCAAGCGCAGGCGCTCACCGTCAATATCAGCAACGGCCGTTACGGCAACTCTGTCCTTCTGCATCAAAAACTCCGCACCGTAAGTGTTTTTACCCCTGCTTCCCATGCCAATGATCACAGCCGTCAGCCTTTTTTCCATCCTTATATCCATTCCTTTCGCTTCGCTCAGGCACAAAACGTAATGAAAACGTTACCCTGAGCTTATTTTTTCTTTGTAATTCTTCTTGTAGGGAACTCGGTATCCTACAAATCACGGGGAGGTAAGCGGGCTGTCCAGCTTGCCGGATGAGCAATCCTTCCGCACCCCCAAACGCACCAATCCCCGGCCGCAAGTCCCCCCAGCGCTGCCAAGACAATCTCCCATGCCTGGGTATGGCCATTGACTAAGCACATTTTTAGCTTCACAATTACCGAAAACCGCCTACAAAACATTCATTTCACCTTGCTTTATCTTATCACAAAATACCATCCTAATCCATTTCAATTTCCTCATTTATCTGTATGGTTGAGAAGAGTTTTTTCTCTTCTCTTTATTTTTTCTTTTTTCCAATGATAATGATACTCTAAGTCCGATTTCAACAATGCGCACATCCAAATGAAAAATTCAAAAACAAACATAAGAAACCATTTCGTAAATCAGTCTCCACTCGGGCAGAACCCTTCCACAAACCACGGCCCAACTTCAATGCCAGCAGAAAACAGATTTCCCGAGTATTTACATATCGTATTACATCTTCATCCTCCCCTCACCCAATGCCTCAAATGCGGGTCTTTGACACTTACCCAAAAACATATTTTTAATAAATCCTTTATTCAAGCCGTTTATGGCTTATTTTTTTGTCAATTCTTTCAAAATAGTAAGTGCTTGTTTGTGCTTGTTGTGGTACAATTCATTAGGAAAGTATCAGATTCAGAGCAGTAAAAAGAGCAGATA
>JAUNJL010000024.1 GCA_030533315.1 Eubacteriales bacterium | reverse complement strand
TTTTTTTACAGGTGTTTGCAAACAACATCAATAACTCCATTGCGTTCTCTTACCAGAGTGTGGTAAAATCTCCTTAAGAGCCGGCAGAAAAAATGAGAAAAGGGGCCGGATGCAAAAAGGATCGGGAGGGTGAAGAAATGGCAGAGCAAAAAGAGCTTAAGGAATTGCTGGATTGGATATACCACAAGACGGTACAAAATTTGCCCAAGGAGCTGCAGGCTCAGGTGATCGAGGCGGACGAGACTCTGCTTCGCACCTGGATGGATCGTTTTTCTTCCGGGAGGGAGCCGGAGGAGCTGGGGGACGAGCTCTTTGTGGAGCTGTGTGAGTGCACCCTGGTTCATGACAAGCTATTCTTTACCCAGGGGCTGCTGACGGGCCTCAAGTTCTGCTGCACCCTGGGGAGCAAGGTTTCCCAAGAATACCTGGACGACATTGAGCGCTGCCTGCGGTCTTTGAAGGACGGCGCCCCTGGGGAGAAGGGCTCTGATGTCTGAATCGCGGTACCTATTGGAATAATTGTTGTTTTTAACAAGGCTCTCATTGACTTTTTTGTGGAAATAGTATAAAATAAAGCCGAATATCTCTGAAATATACGAAAATTCGTAACCAGCGAAGGAAATACAGGGAAAAACAGTCTATTCAGAAAAAAATATTTTCCTGCAGAGACCATAGGTGATATGTTATGCAGCTTTTCAAGAGGAGATGTAAGATGGAGCGGATAATAAAAGGATCGCATAGGCTGTATCTGGGTGCGATCGTCTTGGCTGCTGTGATTTTCACGGCAGTTTTTTTTGTCAAATATATGGACATGACAAGAAGAACCGGGGACAAAGAGGTGGAGAGCCAGATGGCGGAGGTGTACGGCCAGGTGAGCGGCCAGTTTACAGAGCTGGCGCAGAAAAACTGGAACCTGCTTCAGGACGGCGCCCTGGCCTTTCGCCTGTCCCAGAGCCAGGAGCTGGCGGACGACTACATCGCCCATATGAAGGAGCAGTGGAAGTTCAACAAATGGCTTTTCATTGACGACAATGGAAGCTACATCGACATGACGGGCAACATCGGCTATCTGAACCTGGGAAAGGATTTTTCCCTTTTGGTCCAGAAAAAGGAGAGCATCGTGGTGGACGGGACGCTGGCCGGATCGGATCCGGTCCTGCTTTTTGCGGCGCCGGTGAGGGAAAATGTGTACAAGGGCTTTGCCTATACGGCGGTGGCCCTGGCCTATGACAAAAGATCCATGAGGCAGGTGCTGGAGGATACCTCCTATGAGGGCGCCTCCCAGTCCTACCTGCTCTATCCCGACGGCCGGGTGCTGCTGTCCCTTCAGGACAGTCCCATGGACAATGGAAATCTTTTTACCCTCCTAAAAACCGTCCGATTCCAAAATACGAACTATGAGGCCATCCACGACAGGATACGGGGCGGCATGGAAGGCTCCTGCCGTTACTCTCTGGGGGAGGAGAACTATTATCTGTACTGCCGGCCGGTGGGCTTCCAGGACTGGGTGCTGGTGGGGATCGTTCCCCAGAGATCCGTGGGCGTCTATCTGAATCAGATTCTGAAGCAGATCGTCTTTCTGTCCGGCCTGAGCTTTGGGCTGGTGATGGCGGCGATCCTGGTCTATCTTTACTACCGGAACCGAAGGGCCATTCTATTGAAGGATCAGGAGCTGGCCTACCGCAGGCAGCTTTTTGAGATCCTGTCCGGAAAGGATTCCAACCTATTCATGGTCCTGCTTCCCCACAGCTACCAGGCAGAATATGTGAGCTCCAATTCCAGGCGTCTGATCGGGATCGACAGCAAGGAGATCATGAAGGATATTCGGATCCTGAAGGAGGGGGAGTGCCAGGAGAAGGTGCTGCTGGACAGAGAGGATCTGGACCGGCTTCCCATGGGGGAGACGGTGCGGCTTCAGTCGGTGTGGAAGCACAAAATGACCGGGGAGCAGGTCTGGTTCGAGGAGCAGGTCTACCATGTGCGGATCGGGAGCATCGAGCGGTACATCATCGTCTGGCAGGACCGTACCAAGGAGAGGGAGGGCCGCCTGCAGCTAAAGACCGCCCTGGATATCGCAAAGACGGCGAATGAGGCGAAGAGCGCCTTTTTGAGCAATATGAGCCACGACATCCGCACGCCCATGAACGTGATCATCGGGTTTTTGCCCCTGCTGGAGCGGGATGCCGAGAACCCGGAGAAGGTACGGGAGTATGCCCGCAAGATCGGCGCCTCCAGCCAGCATCTGCTGGGACTGATCAATGACGTTCTGGATATGAGCAAGATCGAGAGCGGCAAGACCTCCCTGAACATCCAGGAATTTCGCCTGGCAGAGATGATGGAGGGGCTGGCCATGATCATCCGGCCCCAGGCCAGCGCCAAGGGCCAGCTCTTTGAGATCTACACCAGGGAGATCCGCCATGAGATCCTGATTGGGGATGAGATGAAGCTGAACCAGATCATGATCAACCTGCTGACCAACGCCGTGAAATACACGCCCAAGGGCGGCCGTATCTCCCTCACCGTGACCCAGCTGCCCCAGAAAATGAAAAACAGCGTGACCGTCCGCTTTGAGGTGCGGGACAACGGAATTGGGATGTCAAAGGAGTACCAGAAAAAGATTTTTGAGCCCTTCAGCCGGGAGGACGGAAGAAAGAGCGGTTCCATCCGAGGGACGGGGCTTGGCATGGCCATTGTGAAAAGCCTGCTGGATCTCATGGGCGGCTCCATCCAGGTGGACAGCAGTCCCGGGAAGGGAAGCGTCTTTACCGTTGAGATCGGCCTGAAGATCCGGGAGAGCGAGGTGGATCAGGAGTTTTGGAGCCGCCATGGGCTGACCAGGGCGCTGGTGGTGGATGACGATCCAGACATCTGCAGCGCCGTCTCCCAGGCGGTGACGGACAGCGGCCTGGAGATGGAGAGCGCCCTGGGCGGAGAGGAGGCGGTCAGGAAGATCCGCCAGGGGCTCAGGGAAGACAAGAGCTTTGACCTGGCGGTCATCGACTGGAAAATGCCGGGGATGGACGGCCTGGAGACCGCAAAAAGGATCCGCAGCGCCGTTTCCCAAAGGATCCCCATCCTGCTGCTGACAGCCTATGACTGGACGGAGATCGAGGAGGAGGCCAGGGCGGCGGGCGTCAATGGGTTCCTGGCCAAGCCCTTCTTTATGAGCAGCTTCCGGGAAGCCGTGGAGGGGCTCTGCCACAGGGCGGAGACCCAGGAGGCCATGGGTGAGAAGGAAAGCGGCCTTCAGGGAATGCACGTTTTGATGGCCGAGGATTATGAGCTGAATGCGGAGATCCTTGCCGGGATTCTGGAGATGTATGGGGCGACCAGCGACGTGTGTGTCAACGGCCTGGAGACTCTGAAACGCTTTCAGGCTTCGGAAAAGGGAGAGTACGACCTGATCCTTATGGACATCCAGATGCCGGTGATGGACGGATGCGAGTCGGTGAGGGAGATCCGTTCCTGCGGCCACCCAGACGCTCAGGTGATCCCGGTGATTGCCATGTCCGCCAACGCTTTTTCCGAGGATGTCCAGAGGGCCCGGGAGGCCGGGATGGATGCCTACCTCACCAAGCCCGTGGACGTGAAGGCGCTGGAGAGGACCCTTTGCCGGGTGCTGGAGGAAAAGAGGGGCGCCGCCCGGGAGGGATGAGGCCATCTCTGGAGGCCGTGCAGAGGTGCAAAGATGGGCAGAAAAACAAAAAGGAGAAGCATTTATGAAGATAAAGCAGGTGGTTTTGGTCCTTTTGACGGCGGCAATGACCCTTGGGGCCTGCCAGAAGGCCGGAAGGGAGCCTTCAGAGGCCGGATCGGCCCAAAAGGGCCGGGACGCGGTGACGGTCTACTGCTGGGGCGAGCATATGATCTACAATGGCTACGCCGCCTACGTCCAATCCCAGATACCGGAGGCGGACGTGGTGTTTGTGGCCGGCAGCAACAGCATGGATTACTATGAGTTTATGAACGAAAACAGCGATCTCCCGGACATTCTCACGGTACGCCGCATGTCCATGATCGATGCGGAGGATCTGCGGGACTGTCTCATGGATCTTTCGGAGACGGAGACGGCGGCCTCCTTCAACAACATTTATCTGGAAAACTACCGCTTTGAGGACGGGAGCATCAACTGGCTTCCTGCCTGCGGGGAGGTGGACGGGTACATTGCGAACCTGGATCTGTTTGAAGAATACGGCGTCCCCATTCCCAGGGACCGGGCCAGCTTTGATGAGGCCTGCCAGGCCTTTCGGGAGGCGGGGATCATGCCCTACACCAATGATTTTGGCCGGGATTACAGCTGCCTGGAGACGCTTCAGGGACTGTCCATCCAGGAGCTGATGACTGGGGAGGGCATTTTGTGGCGCATGGGCTACGAGGGCGGGGAAAACCGTCAGCTGGACGATGCCGTCTGGCCTGCCGCCTTTGAACGTCTGGAGCGGCAGCTGGAGGTCTGGGGCACGCCGAAGGAGGCCGCCGAATACGGATATTTCGAGATGGTGGAGCCCTTCCTTGCCGGGGAGGCGGCTCTGATGCGGGGCACGGGAAACGACGTGATCTCCTGCAATGAGAAGGGGATGAACGTGGGAATGCTCCCCTATTTCGGGGACACGCCGGAGGACAGCTGGCTTCTCACCTATCCCTCCTTCAACGTGGCGGTGAATCAGAGGGTGTCCCAGGATCCAGATCACGAGGCCCTCTGTATGCGGGTTCTGGACGTGATGCTCTCCGAGGAGGCCCAGGGCGTGCTGGCGGGGAACCACAACATGATCCCCTACAACACCGGCGCCGGGCTGGAGCTGGACAAAAGCATGGAAGGCCTGGAAAAATACGTGGAAAACAATCATCTTTACCTGCGTCTTGCCTCCACGGAGATCTTTGACGCCTCCCTATGCGCCGTCACCGGGATGGTGCGGGGAGAGTACGATGCGGGGCAGGCCTATGACGCCTTTAACCAGCGGCTGCGCACGAAGGAGGAACAGAGGGATGAGGTCGTGGTCCACTTTGACAAGGGCTACAGCAGCGTCTTTGACCCGGAAAAAGGAAATGAGGCCGCCTCGGCCATCACCAACACTCTGCGGGAATATTTTGGCTCGGACATCCTCATCGCACTTGGCAGCTCCTATTCTGGCGTGGTCTACGGGACGGATTACACCCGGCGTCAGCTGGATTACATGATCACCGACACCACCATCCACGACTACACCAACGAGGTGACGGGAAAGGAGCTTAGGCACATGCTGGAAAGCATCCTGGAGAAGGAGTATGGGGGCATCTCCATGCTGAACCGGTATTTTCTGCCGGTGACCTCCGGCTGCCAGCTGACCGTGGCCCAGAGGGAGGATGGCTACCATCTGGAGAAGCTGACCGTGGACGGGAAGGAGATGGGAGATGAGGACACCTTCCTGGTGACCTACATTGCCAGCGTCCACAATGGGGAGCCCATGCTGGAGGAGCTTTGGAAGGAAAAAGGGGGAGTGTCCGCCTGGGAGCAGAGCGACCTTACGGTACAGGAGCACTGGAGCCGATGCATCCTTGGAGGCCAGGGCAGCGATCCCTATCCCCTGGCAGAGCCGACGAGATACATCAGGCTGACCTAGGGTAAAGGAGAGCCCTTCGGCGCATCCAGGCCCTGGGGCACAGGGGAAGGCACAGGCAGGCGGCCAAAGGAGCGGACAAGGTGCCGCATTTGGGAGGAACATGTGAGAAAGCTGATAAAAAAGATGACGGATTATGCCAGGAGCCATATGGCCTCCAGCCTGATCGGCACGGGGATGGCGCTGTTTTTGTCCGCAGCCTTTTTCTTCCAGGGATTTCTGAGAAATGAATACCAGCAGTATTTGTTGGCGGAGACCAGGAAGACCGAACATGCGGTGCTGGATGCCTCTGCGGTCAACATCAACAGTATGCTCCAGGATTCGATCATGACCTGTGCGGACATGGTGGTGGACCGGGAGCTGTATCAGGTGGTAAAAAACCTGGAGGCGGGGGCAAACGTGGGAGACCTGTACGCCCTGGAATATAAGCTGAACAACATCATCCATTCTGGAAACATCGTGGCGGTGGCCGTGGTGACGGAGCAGGGCCTTCTGAAGGAGAATGGGCGGTACTGGAGCCGGAGCGGCTACAAAAATCTGTGGAGAGGGGAGAACCTGGACATTGCCTGGGACCTGTATGAGGGCGTGATGCGGCGGGTGAACCACAACGACGTGATCTGCTACGAGGCCAGCACGGCTCCCCTGCAGCACCAGGATTTTCCAGATATGCTCTTTTTCCACCTGGCCTACCCCATCATGGGGGAAAAGGTCAAAAAGACGGAGAACTGCGGCGTGGCCATTTTTACCATCAAGCTGGACGCCATCATCGACGCCAGCGCCCTGTCCAACCAGAGGCAGGGAGGCTATATCTCGGAGTACCTGTCCTCCGGCGACGGGATGATCCTGTACCACACGGACAGCCGGTTTTGGGGAAAGAATGAGAAGGAGATCGACATACAGAATCTGGAGGAGCTGAAAATCCCTCTGAAGTACCTGGACTGGAGCATCCAAATCAACATCGACGAAAACCAGATCGGGGATCAGGTGGAGGCCATGTTCAGCCGGGGAGTGGGGGTGTACCTTCTCCTCCTTCTGGTGTGCATCGTGCTGTGGCAGCTCTTGCTGTGGCGGATCCTGAAGCCGGTGAGGACCATAGGCGGCTCCATGGAGGGGATCCGCAAGGGGGATCTAAGCGAGAAGATCGAGATCCAGGGGACTCACGAGCTGTGGCAGCTTGCGGAGCAGTACAATTATGCGGTGGACGCCCTGAACCAGCAGAGAAGGGAGACGAAGCGGGAGTTTGAGGAGAAGATCCGAATGCTGGAAAAGTGCAACGATGCGGAGCGGGAGGCCCTGGAGTCCCAGATCAACGCCCACTTTCTCTGCAACACCCTGGGAGCCATCAATTACAGCGCCATGGAAAACGGGGATACGGAGGTGTCCATCCTCCTAAAAAGCCTTTCTGAGATCCTCCATTACGTCTTTTCCAGGGAGACCAGGGACGTCACCCTGGGAGATGAGATCGCATGGGTGCGCCAGTATCTTTACCTGCAGAAATACAGGCTGATGGATGTGTTTGACTACCAGGTGCGGTTCCCGGAGGAATACAACGAATGGCCCTGCTGCAAGCTGTTTTTGCAGCCCTTTGTGGAGAACTCCATTGCCCACGGCTTTGAGGGCTGGGAAAAGGGAGGCAGGATCCTTATTTCCGGGGAGGAAAAGGAGGGGCGCCTGGTCATACAGATCCGGGACAATGGAAGCGGGATGAAGGAAGAGATAAAGGAAAAGCTGCAGAAGGTGCTGTCAGGCACGGCGGTTCTGGACTGCGGCCAGATCGGGATCGGTATCAGCAACGTGGCGGCCAGGCTTCGGATGTATTACGGCTCGGAGATGGAGATCCGCATGGAGACCAGGGAAGGGGAGGGTACCTGCTTTACCCTGTATCTCCCGATCCCTTACGAGATGCTGAAGGACAGTATGGAGACCCCAGGAGAGGAGGAGTACGATTGAAGATCATAGTGGCGGAGGATGAGCAGAGAGCCAGAGAGGGCATATGCCGGCTGATCAAAGGCATCTCAGAGGATTGTCAGATACTGGCCCAGGCGTCCAACGGGGAGACGGCGCTGGAGCTGATCCTGCAGCTGAAGCCGGACGTGGTGTTCACGGATCTGAAAATGCCTTATATGAACGGGATCCAGCTGATCTCGGAGATCCGTCAGAGGGGCCTTCCCACGGAGTTCGTGGTGCTGAGCGCCTATGCGGACTTCCAGCTGGCCCAGCAGTGCATCTCCCTGGACGTGATGGAGTACATGGTGAAGCCGGTGATGAAGGGTGATTTGGAAAACGTGCTGATGCGGCTGGATGCCAGGATCAAGGGTCAAAGGGTCTACACGCCCCGCCGGGAGAGCCGGGATGAGAGGCTTAGGAACCAGTATCCGGACGCACATCCCATGATCCGGCGGGCACTGGACGTCATCGAGAAGGAATATTCCCAGAAGATCACCCAGGCGGAGCTGGCCGAAAGGCTTGGCATCAGCCCTCAGTATTTCAGCTACATTTTTTCCAAGCACGTGGGGGAGGGGTTCTCCGCATTCCTGAAAAAATACCGGATCCGCCAGGCCATCCGCCTTGTCCAGGGAGGGGAGGCGGACAAGAACGAGGCGGCGTACCTGGTGGGCTTTTCCGACGTGAAATATTTTTACAAGGTGTTCCGGGAGATCATGGGAAAAAACGTTTCGGAATACTTTGAGGCGTAAGGCCGGAAGGGATTGGGGATTTTTTGACGAAGGATGGAGCCGTCCCCTATTGGTTTCATGTGCAGAATGCACTTAAAAAATGGATGAAAAGCGGCTGCATATATGCAAAACAGAAAGAAAATATTAAAATAAAGAGAAAATATTAAAAAAATGCACTAAAATCAGGAGTCTATCTTAAAATAACCGGTGGACGAAATCCGAGATTGGAGTATAATGGAAGGTACAGTGAAGCACGTGCTGAAATGCTTGACTTTTAGGGCCTGATCTAGTATCTGTCAACAAGCAAACCATGGAGCTGGAAGTCCCGCAGATGAGGGACTGGGTTGGGAGGCAAACTTCCAGATCTGCCGGGGCCGGCGCAGGAAATGCGCCGCAAAAGGGGCAGGTTCGGAAGCTGGCTTTCGGATCTACCATGATTGGCGCAGGAAATGCGCCGTGAAAGGAGTAAGAATGAAGAAAAAAGTATTGTTGGGAATGGGCGTGGCAGCGGCGTTCTGCTTTTCGGCAGCAACGGTGAGCGCAGAGCCGGTAGAGGTAGACCTTTGGCATTATTTTGACGCATCAGCGGATGCTCAGGCCATCGTGGACTGGGTGGACGAGTACAACACCCTTCAGGACGACATCCACATCAAGGCTACTTACGTATCCAGGGACGAGCTGATGAACCAGTATACGGTAGGCGCAATTTCCGGTGAGCTTCCGGATATCGGAATGGTGGATTCCCCGGATATGGCATCCTACATTTCCCTGGGCGTTTTCGAGGATATCACGGAAGAGCTGAACGCATGGGGAGAGCTGGAGAACTTCTATGAGGGACCTTTGAGCTCCTGTATGGACGCAGACGGAAATCTCTATGGACTTCCCCAAAATTCCAACTGCCTGGCCCTGGCGTGCAATCTGGACGCCCTGGAGGCAGCAGGCTACGACCACATGCCCACCAGCCTTGCAGAGCTGCAGGAGATGGCTGCGGCAGTGACAGATCCTGACACCCAGACCTATGGCTTCGCAATGTGCTGTATTTCCACGGAGGAGGGCACCTTCCAGATCCTTCCCTGGCTTCGGGGAACCCAGAACGGGGAAGAGGTGGAGAACGTCAATGAGCTGACCGCAGAGCCCGCAGTGGCAGGTCTGACCGCACTGGCAGACATGATCAACAATGGATATATGAGCAAGGAATGTATCAACTGGACCCAGGCCGACGCCTTCAACCAGTTCGCAGCTGGAAAGGCCGCCATGGCCGAGGTGGGAACCTGGCACCTGGCACAGACAGACGTCATTGACGGATTCAACTACGGCTTCTGCCTCCTGCCCACCGGTGACGAGGGAACCTCCAGCTCCACCATCGGCGGAGAGAACTTCGGCGTCTGCACAGGAGCAGAGAACAAAGAGGCCTGCGTAGAGTTCCTGAAATGGATGTGCTCGAAGGAGAACGCAGGAAAATGGGGCGTTGTAGCCGGCAAGATCCCGACCCGTTCCGACTCTACGGCAGAGTATGATTATGAGCAGGATGGATTCGCAGTGTTCACAGAGGAGATGAATTACGCAGACGCAAGAGGACCCCATCCGGAATGGCCAAGCATTTCCGAGGCAATCTACAGCGCAACCCAGTCTGTGTTCGTAGACGGAACAGACCCGGCAGAAGCGCTTGCGGGAGCCATGGACACCATCACTCCCATCGTGGAAGAGACTCCGCTTCCATAAGCCGCATAAGGCAGCAGGGATGATACAGAATAAGCATTAACAGGATCCCATGATTTCCGGCAGCATACCTGTCTGAGGTCATGGGATTTATCATGAAAGGCACAAGACGAAGGGCGGAGAGGAAATGTCCGCCCTGCACACGATAATGGAAAGGAGGCTGGTCCATGAAAACAGAAAAGTCAGTCCGAAAAACAAACATGGAGGGATATGGCTTTATCCTTCCGGCATTTTTCTACATGCTCCTTGTTTTGGGATATCCCCTTGTGTATAACCTGATACTGAGCTTCAAAAATGTGGATGTGAAAAACCTTACGAAGGGCGGCTCTGTTTTTATTGGCTTTGACAATTACGTCAAATTATTTCACGATCCCACGTTTCTTCTTGTCTTGAGGAATACCTTTATCTTTACCATCGCATGTCTGGTGTTCCAGTTTACCATTGGATTTGCGTTCGCCATGTTTTTCAATCAGAAGTTTCGGCTGTCCGGGCCGATCCGGGGCATGATCCTGGTAAGCTACATGATGCCCATGTCGGTGACGGGACTTTTGGGAAAAAATATGTTCTTCAACGACGGACTGGTGAACGACCTTCTCTCAAAGATCGGGATCCAGGGGCCGGAGTGGCTGGTGACGGGCTCCACGGCCCTGATCGCGGTGATCATCATGAACTGCTGGGTGGGTATTCCCTTCAATATGCTTCTTCTGATGTCGGGACTTACCAGCATCTCCCAGGACGTGTACGAAAGCGCCGCCATAGACGGGGCAAACTGGGGACAGAGATTCCTGTACATCACCCTTCCCCTGATGAAGGGCTCGGTCATGGCGGTTTTGATGCTGGGCTTTATCTACACCTTCCGGGCCTTTGACCTGATGTACATCATGACGGCCGGGGGACCCTTGAATGCCACGGACGTGCTGGGAACCTATTCTTATGTCCGCTCCTTTACACAGTTTGAGTTTTCGGAGGGCGCAGCCATCGCCATGGTGCTGTTTGCCTGCCTCTTCGTGATCGGACTGTTTTACCTGCGTCTTCTGGCAAAGGAGGATGATTGATCATGTTGAAGACAAAAGAATCCAGAAAAAACCTGATCAACTCTGTGATCGCAGTGCTGATCGCCGTCTTGTTTTTGTTTCCCATCTACTGGCTGGTTCAGATTTCCTTTAAGTCGGACGCAGAGACCTTCGGCAAGGTGCTTACATATTTTCCTCACAAGTTTACGGTGGATCCATGGCTGGTGAACCTGAGGGACAAAACCTTTCTGATGTCTCTGAGAAACAGCTTCATCAACGGCGCTCTGACCATGGGGATCGCCCTGATCCTGGGCGTGCCGGCGGCTTATGGAATGGGACGCTTCAAGGTGCCGGGGGCCCATGTGTTCCTTTTGACCTTTTTGGTGGCGCAGATGCTCCCCGCCTCTCTGACCCTGACCCCCATGTACCTGATCTTTAACAAGATGGGGATCCTGGGAACCCATTTCACCGCGCCCATCGCCATTGCGGCGGCGTCCATACCCTTTGCGGTGGTGACCCTGCGGCCCTACTTCAAGAGCGTTCCAAAGGCCCTTGACGAGGCGGCCAGGCTGGATGGCTGCGGCGCCCTGAAATCCTTCCTCTTCGTCATGCTCCCTGCGGTAAAGACGGGGATCATCACCATCGTGGTGATTTCCTTCCTGAACGGGTGGAATGACCTGGTGTACTCCATGACCTTCAACGTGCAGCCCGAGATGCGCCCGCTGACGGCGAATATTTATAAATTCCAGAACGCCTACGGCACGAAGTGGAACTGCATCATGGCCTACGGCACGATCCTGGTGATACCGGTGATCCTGCTGTTTATCTTCCTGCAGAAGTACATTGTGGGAGGCCTTGTGGCAGGGGCCGTGAAGGACTGATGGAGACGGGAACAAAGAGAAAAAGCGGCGCTGGCCCGGCTGGCCGGGCTGCCCTGTAAAAAAATCGGACTCATAAGGGAGGACAAGCATTATGGCAGCACAGGATGAAGTAAGAGAGGTATTTGGGTATTTTGAACAAAAGGGAGACGCCCTCTGCTACCGTTATGAGGCGGAAAGGCTGATCATAGAGCCCTGGGGAGCCAACAGTCTGAGAGTGCGCTCCACCAAGCTGGCGGAGATGCCAGGGGAGGACTGGGCTCTCCTCACCCCGAAGGATCCGGGAAAGCCTCAGATCACCGTCCGGGAGGACGGGGGCGAGATCACCAATGGGAGGCTGCGGGCGGAGATCAACCTGATAGGCAAGCTCACCTTCTACAACCAGAAGGGGGAGGTGCTTTTGGAGGAGTACCTTCGCAACCGGAAGGACATGTTTGGAAGCACCTGCAGCTCCCTGGAGGTGGAGGCCAGAGAGTTTAAGCCCATCATCGGAGGGGATTATCGCCTGTCCATGCGGTTCGTGTCAAACCCCAGGGAAAAGATCTACGGCATGGGACAGTATCAGCAGCCGTACCTGGATGTGAAGGGGGCGGATCTGGAGCTGGCCCACAGAAACTCCCAGGCCAGCGTTCCCTTTGCCCTCTCCAGCCTTGGATATGGGTTTTTGTGGAACAACCCGGCGGTGGGGCGGGTGAATTTCGGAAAGAACATCACCACCTGGGAGGCCTTTTCCACCAAGAAGCTGGATTACTGGATCACGGCGGGGGACACCCCGGCGCAGATCGAGGAGGCTTATGCGGAGGCGACGGGAAAGGTTCCCATGATGCCCGATTACGCCATGGGCTTTTGGCAGTGCAAGCTGCGCTACCAGACCCAGGAGGAGCTTTTGGAGGTGGCAAGGGAGTACAAGCGCCGTGGCCTGCCCATCTCCGTGATCGTTGTGGATTTCTTCCACTGGCCTCTTCAGGGAGAGTGGAAATTCGATCCCGTTTACTGGCCGGATCCCGATGGGATGATCCGGGAGCTGAAGGAAATGGGGATCCAGCTGATGGTCTCCATATGGCCCACGGTGGATTACCGGAGCGAAAACTTCCAGGAGATGAAGGGAAGAGGGCTTTTGATCCGGGTGGAATCTGGTTACCCCATCTCCATGGATTTCCAGGGAAATACCCTCCATTACGACGCCACGAACCCCGAGGCCAGGGAGTATCTCTGGAAAAAGGCGAAACAGAATTATTACGACAAGGGGATCAAGATCTTCTGGCTGGATGAGGCGGAGCCGGAATACACGGTTTATGATTTTGAAAATTACCGCTACCATCTGGGGCCGGACGTTCAGGTGGGGAACATCTATCCGGTGATGTACGCGAAGACCTTCTTTGACGGTATGAAGGCGGAGGGGCAGGAGAACATCATCAATCTCCTCCGGTGCGCATGGGCCGGCTCCCAGAGATACGGCGCCCTTGTGTGGTCCGGGGATATCAAGTCCTCCTTCCCCAGCATGAAGAACCAGGTGGCAGCAGGATTGAACATGGGACTGGCCGGGATCCCCTGGTGGACCACGGATATCGGAGGCTTCTTTGGGGCAAACATCCACGATCCAAAATTCCACGAGCTTCTGGTGCGCTGGTTTGAGTACGGCTGCTTCTGTCCGGTTATGCGTCTGCACGGCTACCGCTGGCCCCTCCAGCCCCAGCATGGTACCACCGGAGGAGCGTCCTGCGTCTCCGGTGCGCCCAATGAGGTATGGAGCTACACGGAGGAGGTCTATGAGATCCTGAAAAGCTATCTGGAGCTGAGAGAGCGGATGAAGCCCTACATTTCCTCCTGCATGGAGGAGGCGCACGAGAAGGGCACGCCGGTCATGCGTCCCCTGTTTTATGACTTCCCACAGGATCCAAGGGCATGGGAGACGGAGGACGCCTACCTGTTTGGGCCGGACGTTCTGGTGAAGCCCATCACGGACGAGGGCTGCAGGGAGACAGAGGTTTATCTTCCAGAAGGGGCAGAATGGACGGATTCCTGGACCGGCCAGGTTTATGAGGGAGGAAGGACCGTGAAGGTGGAGGCTCCTCTCTCCCGGATCCCCCTGTTTACAAGGAACGGCTACCGCCTGCCGGTGTGACGGGCAGGAAATCCGGCGGGGAAGCGCAGGGACAAAAGAGCCGGGATAAAGAAGGTCTGGAACCAGAAGGATCAGGATTAGGATAAAGAAGGTCTGGAACCAGAAGGATCAGGATTAGGATAAAGAAGATCTGAAACCAGAAGGACTGGGATAAAGAAGATCTAGGGTAAAGAAGATCTGGAATCAGAAGGACCAGGATCAGGATAAAGAAGAACTGGAATTAAAAGGGCCGGGATAAGGAAAGCCTGGAGCCGAAACACGGGGACAAAGAGAACGGGGATCAAGAGGAAACTGAGATAAAAAAGGAGGATGTCCATGAAGAAAGGCAAGGATTTTCAGGGAAAAAAGCTTTTTGGCTATGACGGTGATTTTTATACGTACACAGGGAAGCTTTTTGACCTTTGCCTGGTGAGCGTGTACTGGCTTTTGGGCTGCCTTCCCGTCGTCACGGCGGGGGCTTCCTTCTGCGCCCTGTACGGGGCGGTGACCAGATCCCTCCGTCAGGACCGGGACAGCGTGACCCGGCAGTTTTGGAGGATCTACAGGCAGAACCTTCTGCCCTCCCTTCCCCTCACCCTGTTCTACGGGGGAGGGGGCTTTCTTCTCCTTCTGAATATGGGGATTCTCCATGC
Organism: Eubacteriales bacterium; assembly: GCA_030533315.1. Next base: position 19,988 of record JAUNJL010000024.1, on the reverse strand, counting down.
CAGGACAGACAGCCTGTGGGGAGCGTTTTTCATCGCCCTGTACGGGGTGCTCCTGGCGGTTTTCGGGGCGGCGGCCTGCTACGCCTTTCCCGCCCTGTCCCGTTTTCAGATGCCCTTTGCCTGGTTTTTGAAGCTGTCCTTTTATATGGCGGTGAGACACCTGCCGGTTTCGATTCTTTTGCTTGCCATACTGGGAGGGGCATATTTGGCGCTCCTGAACCAGATGGCGCTGTTTTGGATTCTTCCGGGGGCGGCGGCCTGGGCGGCCTCGGCCCTTTTGGAGCCCTTGCTGGACCGCCACATGCCAAAGGAAGAGGAGAAGGAATGAGGGCTATGGGAATGATGGATGAGAGGAGCGTGGCAAATTGAAATTCACCAACGGATTCTGGCTGATGCGGAAGGAATATGAGCCCACCTATGCGGTGGAATATGCGGGACATGAAAGAAGGGGCGAGGAGCTTACGGTCTATGCTGCTGCGAAGCACATCACGGGGCGGGGAGACTGCCTGAATATTGGAATGCTGACCGTGACCCTGACCAGCCCCATGGAGGACGTGATCCACGTGGAGATCACCCATTTTCAGGGCGGGACGGGAAAGCCGGTTCGGCCCTTCGTCCATTTTTCGGACAGGAGGGTGGAGATTCGGGAGGACGAGACTGCTTTGACCTACAAAAGCGGAGATCTTGAGGCGGTTGTGGACAAAAGTCCCTCCGGCTGGAGCATCGGGTATTACAGAAAGGGAAAGCTTCTCACCAAAACGGACTACCGGAACATGGCCCGTATGTGGAATCGGGATACCGGGGAAAGCTACATGGTGGAGCAGCTGAGCCTGGATGTGGGAGAGTATGTCTACGGATTGGGAGAAAGGTTCACCCCCTTCGTGAAAAACGGGCAGGTGGTGGAGACCTGGAACGAGGATGGGGGCACGGCCAGCGAGCAGGGCTATAAGTGCATCCCCTTCTATCTCAGCAGCAAGGGCTACGGCGTCCTGGCGGATACCCTGGGGGAGGTTTCCTTTGAGGTGGCCAGCGAGAAGGTGGAGGAGGTCCAGTTCTCGGTTCCTGGGGAAAGCCTGGGATATTACGTGGTGGCCGGGGAGGATCCCAAGGGTGCGGTGTCCAGGTACTGTGAGCTGACGGGAAAGCCGGCCCTGCCTCCGGCCTGGTCCTTTGGCCTTTGGCTCACCACCTCCTTTACCACCAATTACGACGAGGCGACCACCAGCAGCTTTATCCAGGGGATGGCGGACCGGGAGATCCCTCTTCATGTTTTTCATTTTGACTGCTACTGGATGCGGGCCTATACCTGGTGCGACTTCATATGGGATCCCCAGACCTTCCAGGATCCGGAGGGGATGCTGAAGCGTTATCATGAGAGGGGACTAAAGATATGCGTATGGATCAATCCCTACATCGCACAGCGCTCCTACCTGTTCCGGGAGGGGATGGAGAGAGGCTATCTGCTGAAAAAGACAGACGGCTCGGTGTGGCAGACCGATCTTTGGCAGCCGGGGATGGCGCTGGTGGACTTTACCAACCCGGACGCCGCCGCCTGGTATCAGGAGAAGCTGAAGGCCCTCATTGACATGGGGGTGGACTGTTTCAAGACGGACTTCGGGGAAAGGGTGCCGGTGAGGGGGATCCAGTGGTACGACGGCTCCGACCCCGCAGATATGCACAATGCCTACACCTATTTTTATAACAAAACGGTCTTTCAGCTTTTGGAGCGGGAAAAGAAAAAGGGAGGCGCTGTGCTGTTTGCCCGGTCGGCCACCGTGGGCGGGCAGCAGTTTCCGGCACATTGGGGCGGGGATTGTTCCGCGACCTACAGCTCCATGGCGGAGACTCTGCGGGGCGGGCTGTCCCTCTCCTGCGGCGGCTTTGGCTTCTGGAGCCATGACATCAGCGGGTTTGAGCAGACGGCCACGCCGGACATTTACAAAAGATGGTGCCAGTTCGGCCTGTTAAGCTCCCACAGCCGCCTTCACGGAAGTGAATCCTACCGGGTTCCGTGGCTGTTTGATGAGGAGTCCTGCGTCGTCCTGAAGGAGATGGTGGAGCTGAAGTGCCGCCTGATGCCCTATCTGTATCAGCAGGCTGTGTACGCCAGCGAGACGGGGGTTCCCATGATGCGCCCCATGTTCATGGAGTTCCCCATGGACCGCAGCTGCCTGCCTCTTGACACGCAGTACATGCTGGGAGACAGCCTTCTGGTGGCTCCCATTTTCCGGGAGGATCAGGAGGTGGAGTATTACCTTCCCCAGGGAACCTGGTTCAACCTGACCACGGAGACGTCCAGGGAGGGCGGCCGCTGGTATCGGGAGACCTACGATTACCATTCCATGCCTCTCTTTGTGGCTCCAGGGAAGATCCTGGCCCTGGGAAGCTGCCGTACGAGGCCGGATTATGACTATGGGGACGGGGTGCTTCTGGCGATTTCTTACCTGAAGGACGGGGAAGAATCCCAGGCCCTGATCCCGGATCAGGAGGGCAGGAAGCAGATGCAGGTTCAGGCCCGGCGTCAGGGCCGGAGCGTCCGGGTCACGGTACAGGGCGGAAAAGGCACCTGGAGCTGCAGGCTTTTGTGGGATCAGGATGCCCAGATGGAAAGAGAGGGTGATGCCATGGTGATCACCCTGACAAAGGAGAACGAGATCTGAGGCCCTAAGGAGATGGAGCCGCTGCCTTTTGGCGGCGGCTCCTTGATATTTCACACATTTACATCGTGATAGGCTTTGCGGATCAAAAGGGTGCGAGGGGAGCTGCCTTCAGCTGTCCGGCATAGCCTTCATGAGGAGCTTTTCTTTTTTCCGTCAGGTCCATGGGCCGGGCTGGAATCTTGTGCGGGAGAAGTTTTTTTCATTGGCTTTCCCGGAAAAGTGTATTATAATAGTCATTATTCAAGAGGGCCATGGCTGGCGTACTGGGTGGACAAAAGGCTCCGAAAGAGGCCGGGAGGCGGTGGAGTGATGAAGAGAAAAAGAAAAAAGATGCTGCTTTTCCTGGGAGTATGTTTTTTGCTCCTGGGAGGTGTGACGGTACAGGCAAAGACGGAGAGGACCATAAGGGTGGGATTCCCCCTGCAGAGAGGGATGACCTGGAAGCAGGAGGATGGAAGCTATGTGGGCTACACGGTGGATTATCTGAATGAGCTGTCCAGATATACCGATTGGGACTATGAGTACGTGGAGGTGGACGGGGACCTGAGCGTCCAGACCGCAAAGCTGATGAACATGCTCCGGGAAGGGGAGATCGACCTGATGGGAGCCATGAACAGCACGGCGCAGCTGCGGGAGGAATACCTGTTTCCCAGCTACTCCTACGGAACCTCCTATGCGGTTATCGCCGTTCCCAGGGAATCGGACAGCTGGATGGAGGAGGACTATGAGAACTGGGACGGGATCCGGCTGGCCGTCTATCCGGGGGTGGAGAAGCACCTGAGATTTCTCAGAGAATTTGCTTCCATCAATGGGTTTACCTTTACCACCGTCAAGTGCATCAACTCACAGGAGATGCTTCGGGCGGTGGAAAATGGAAAGGCCGACGCCATCCTGCAGGCGGACATCTCCATGGAGGAGAGCTTTCGCAGCATTGCCCGCTTTTATCCAAGTCCCTTTTACTTCGCCGTCAGCAAAAAGAGCCCGGAGATCCTGCGGGAGCTGAACCAGGGGCATTACAGCCTCCTAAAGACCTGCCCGGAGCTTCAGACCACCCTTTATGACCGGTATTTTTCCCAGAAGGGGCTTTTCCATATGTCAAAGTCCAGCCGGGAGTACGTGGAGGGGCTGGGAACCCTGAAGGTCCTGTTTTTCCAGGGGAATGCGCCCATGCAGGGGGCTGATGGCGGGACGGCGGAGGGAGTGGCCGGCAGCTTCTTTGAAAAGCTGTGTCAGGAGACGGGGCTGGAATATCAGCCGGTGGCCGCCGGCGACTATCAAAGCGGGCTGGCCATGATCCAGGAGGGAGAGGTGGATCTGGTGGCTGCCGTTCCCTTTGACGGGCTTCTTCCCCAGGACGGGGAGCTTTCTCTGTCCTACCCCTATTTTGAAAGCTACGGGATCGTCGTCACCAATGGACTGGTGATGGGGGAGGTGGATCCGGAGCGGCTTTATCTGTCGGTGAACATTGAGAGCGCCATGAAAAAGATGGAGAGCGACCGGGTGAAGGCCCGCCCCAGGGTCGGCTTCATGGATGCCAACTGCGTCAGCTTTTATATCCGAAAAAAGGGCCTTTATGACAAGCTGGACTTCAACTGGGGAAGCTCCAGGCCCATCCGGTACTCCGTGGGAGCCGCCGATGAGAGGTACGGGCGCCTTCTGCACATCATCAACAGCTACACCAACAGCATGACTGAGGACGGGCGCCAGGAAATGCTTTACCTGAACGCCCACGACCCGGTGGAATATTCCTTCGGGGAGCTTGTGCGGGCCTATGAGGGCTGGATCGCAGGCGCCGCGGTGGTCCTGGTGGTGCTTTGGTACGTTTACGTCATGTACGCCAGGGACAGGGAGCTGAAGCAAAAGGCCCTGGAAAGCGAGAGGGTGTACCAATTTTCCAGAATGACGGACGAATGTCTTTTTGAGTACGATTTCCGCAGCGACCGGATAGAGGTGCAAAACAGCAAGGTGTTCTTTCCAGGAGAGACGGTCATCGGAGATTTTGGGAAGCGGTGCAGGGAGGCCGGGCCGGAGGAGGAGTCTTGCCGCCTCCAGCGGGCTCTGTACGACATGCTGAAGGTGCAGGGGGAGTACAAGGACATCCTGACCCAGAAGGGCGGCGTGGATTGCTGGTACCGTATCCAGATCAAGTACATTGGGGAAAAGGGCGAGTATGCCGTGGGGAGGATCAGCAACGTGGATGCGGAGGTCCAGACGAGAAAGAATCTGGAGCGGCAGACAAAGACCGATCCCATGACCGGGCTTTACAACCGGGCGGCTGCGGAAATGCTGGTCACCAGGTACCTTCAGGATCCAGAGAGCGAAGGCATCCTGCTCCTCTTAGACATCGATAATTTCAAAAACGTCAACGACACCTACGGCCACATATCCGGGGATCAGCTGATCCAGGAGTTTGGGGCGATGCTGAGAAAGTGCTTCCGCCAGGTGGACCTGAAGGCCCGGCTGGGCGGGGACGAGTTCGTGGTCTTTCTCATCGGCGACATGCCGGTGGACCGGCTGCAGGCGAAGCTTCGGAAGATCATCCAGAGGATGAACCAGGAAGTGTTTGCGAAATATCCGGGCTGCAGCCTGTCTGTCAGCATCGGCGCTGCCTTCTCCGGGGAGAAGGCGGGAGATTACAAGAGCCTTTACCGCCTGGCGGACAATGCCATGTATGTGGCCAAGTTCGGGGGAAAGAACGACTTTTTCATCACAAGGGATGAGGTCTGCATGAAAAAGGGGTGCGACAACTGCCGGAAGGAATGCAGGCGCCGGGATTATCTCCTGAAAAGAGGGATCCTGCAGTACGATTCCAAGGAGCCCGGTAGGCTTCTCGTGGTGGATCCCCACAACAACGCCGGAAAGAGAAGCCCTGTGAAGGAGCCGTCTAAGGCCTAGGCGGCTCTTTGGCGCAGGAGAGGGGATGTTCGTACCGTCTCGGGCACATCTTTCATGGTGCGGGGGAGGATCCCGCATGATTTTAGGCGGTTCGGTTAGGTTTCCGGACGGCTTCGGATAAGTTCCAATAGACAAAGCGGACTTTCTATGGTAATCTGTTAAGCGGATAGATTTGTATCCGCTGGCAACGAGCCAGGCAGCCCGCTTGTATGGATTTTTGGCGACTGCTGCGGGGGTTACCCCCCCCCGATTTTTGCAGCGCTGCAAGCTTGTTGCCCCGCTTGAGACAGCGGGGTATTTGATTGGAGATATGTACGGTTTATGAACGAAAAAACACTGAACAGACGTCTTCGCAAGGGAATCGTCATCTGCACCATCGTGGGCTTGCTGATCCTGGCGTTGGGGATCGGGACACTGAAGGTGATGGAGCGGTCCCTAAACGAGCTGGTTGGCGAGCAGATGAAGGGGGAATCAAATGAATATAAGCGCCGGATCCTGCGGCAGGTGGAGAAGGACTTCCAGACCTTACAAACCCTGGCGGCCTTCTTTGCGCACAATGCCGATCCGGGATCGGAGGACTTTGTGAACGTCTTATATGAGGCGAACCTTCAAAATGATTTTACCACCATGGGCTTTTGGGGACTGGATGGCCTGGGAGATATGGCCCATCTGGTGCTGGGGACGAAGAGAGGCGTGGATTATCATACACTGAATGAGAGCGTCCGGGACACCATCCAGGCGGCCTATGAGGGCGAGCCTGGCATTTCCCGGCTGTTTGACAGCAAGGTGTCGGATGGCCGTCTGTTTGTGTACTGCGTTCCCGTCTACAATGGGAACCGTGAGCTCATGGGAGTGCTTGCCGCCAGCAACGATGTGGATATTTTTGGGGAAATGCTGGAGGAGAGCGGGACTCTTCGGGGAAGCGGGGCCATGCTGCTGGTGTCCTCCAACGGAAAGGTACTGATCACTCCGAAGGAGACGGAGAAGGCGAAGAGACTGGAAAATATTTTTGTGGAGCCCTTTTTTGACCAGGAGAACCTGGAGGATCTCCAAGAGGCGGTGGCGGGAGAGAAAAGCTTCAAGGGCGTTCTTTGCTATGGAGGAAGGAGTTTTTATACCTACCTGGAGCCGGTGGGGCTCAATGATTGGTATGTGATGTGTGTTAACGACCACAGGGCCAGCAACCGGATCGTTTATCAGATGCTGAAGGTTCTGGCGGTGGCCGTCGCCCTGGTGTTTGCGGTGGTCATTATCCTGCTGCTCTACATTGTCCACCAGATCAAGAGCAGCAACGGGATGCTCATCGGCCTTGCCTATTCGGATATTTTGACTGGTGCGGATAATCTGCTGCGGTTCAAGCAGAGGCTGAACCTGGCAAGACAGCAGGGAAGAGGCTTCTGTGTGGCCGGGCTGAACATCTATCAGTTTAAGTTCGTCAACGAGATTTTCGGGACGAACGTGGGGAACCGGCTGCTGCGGGATCTTTGCGGCCGCATAAAGTCCATGCTGCGGGAGGATGAGTTTTTCTGCCGGGAGAGTGGAGACCAGTTTTATGTCTTCTTGTGGGAGACGGACATGGAGGTCATCCGAAATCGCTTGGGTGCCGTCATGGAGGACGTCTTTCAGCGCCCGGTGGTAGGAGAGAAGGACTACAAGATCCAGATGTACAGCGGAGCCTTCCTCTGGAATGGGCGTGAGAGCCTTTCCAATGAGATGATGCTCACCCGATGCCGCTTTGCCATGGAGTATTGCAAAAGGCTTTCTGCCAATCACGTGCATTTTTATGATGCGGAGCTTCACAAAAATGAGGAAATGGAAAACTATGTGGAGAGCCATATGCATCAAGCCCTGGAAAAGGGGGAGTTTCGTCTGTTTCTCCAGCCGAAGCTCCGTCTGGAGGACGGCAGTCTCGGCGGCGCAGAGGCCCTGGTGCGGTGGATCACAGAGGAGGGGGAGATGATCTTTCCCAACGTGTTCATCCCTCAGTTTGAGAAAAACGGTTTTTGTGTCACCCTGGATATGTATATGGTGGAGCAGGTCTGCCGCCAGCTTCGGGACTGGATGGATCGGGGGATCGAGCCCATTCCCATTTCCGTCAACCAGACAAAGCTTTTGTTCTTTGATTCCGGTTATTTGGAGAAGCTTCAGGCGCTCCTGGAAAAATACCGGGTGAGTGCGGAAATGATCACCCTGGAGATCCTGGAGGGGCTGGCTCTGGATAGGGCTGAGGAGATCAATGCGAAGCTTCACCGGCTGAGAAGCATGGGCTTTCGGATCTCCATGGATGATTTCGGGACCGGCTATGCCTCCTTCAACACCCTGGGAAATCTGGAGATCGATGAGCTGAAGCTGGACCGTTCCTTCCTTATGGAGGCCTCCAGAGCCAGGGGGGACCGGTTCCGCACAATCATGGAGCACATCGTCCACCTCAGCAAAAGCCTCCATATTTCCACGGTGGCTGAGGGCGTGGAGACTCAGGAGGATGAGGACCTGATCCGCAGCCTGGGCTGTGACCTGGGTCAGGGCTATCTATACAGCCGCCCCATCCCGGCAGAGGAGTTTGACGCTGCCTATATGGAAGAGGTCAAGGCTTAGGGGATGTTTTGGCCGGTGGGCTTGCACCGGTGGGAAAGAATACAAAGGATATAGGAAAGGGGAATGGAAATGCCCGCTTCAACAGCAAAGATCCGGCTCATCGCCTTAGGCGGTTTCAATGAGCCGGATTTTTGTCGTTTACAGGAGAGGGGGAAGAGGCGGTCAGGATGAAATTGAGAAAAAACATTTGTAAAAAACGAAAAAAAGGTCGGATTTTCGTAGAATTTGAAGGGGGGGGGTAAGGTGCTGGGAAATCAGGAAAAACCTGATAAAAATGTGAAAAAAGGGTTGAAAAAAATGGAGGGTCGGCTATAATGGTCTCATATCTGTATAGCTCAGATGCAGAATAAATACCTAGAAAAAATAGGAGGGAAAATGTGATGAAGAAGGATTCTAAATTATTCAACAGATCCTTGGCTCTGGCAATGGCAGCAGCTATGACCGTTACATCCGTACCCAGTTCTGTACTGGCGGCGGATCTGTTTGGCGATGGCGCAGCAGACACTGCACCTGTCGTTGTGGAAGAGATGGCTGAGACAGATCTCTTTGACAGCGGCGCTGCAGAAGTGGCAGAAGAACCAGCAGAGGTTTTCACCGCTCCGGCTGAGACAGAGGAAGTGACGGTGGACACCTTTGAGACACCTGCTCAGGATCCTGGAAAGGTGACGGGCTTGTATGTGGACGCGGAGGAGAAGTGTCTGAAATGGGATGCTGTCACGGCAGCGGACTACTATCGGGTTTATGTGACGGACGGCACGTACTACTATGCCGTGTATGATGGATATTGGTATTCATCAGCCTCGTATGACGAAAATAAGATTCCGTATACGAGGATGTCGTCAAACTCCCTCAGTTTGAGCAAGAGACTGTACAAGTATACAAAGAATGGAGACGGGGGCTGGACCAACACAGGAATTGTTGATTGGGCAGCGGGTGTTCCCTATACCATTACGGTGCAGGCGGTGAATACGTCTACGAAGCTGGACGCAGAGGAGAACCAGCTGGAACCGGCCTATGGCACCGTTTCCGATGCCTTTATCTACACTCCTGCCGCAGCCTTGGCTCCGGACAAGGTGATGAATGTGGAAGTGAAGGACGGGGCGCTTTCGTTTGATTACACCAAGACCGGCCATAAGTTCCAGATGAAGATCACCGATGGGGTGAGGGAATATTATGGCTCTTATCCTTCCGTAAAGGATGGGGTGGATCAGTTCGATGATGCCTATGCGGCCGCAGGCAGATATGATGTCCGGTATGTGTCTGCGTATGCCTATGAAAAAGGAACCTATGGCTGGCAACGGTCCGTAGGAGCAGATGGAAAAGCTATCCCGGCTTTCCAGGCAGGGGGGGCTTATACCATCCAGGTTCGGGCCTATGCAGAAGAGAATGGAAAGAAGACACCAGGTGAATGGTCGGATCCCTATACCTTCACGGCGGCGGCTAAGGCGAAGCCTTCCACGCCGAATATTCAGGCGGTGGGAAGCGGGCAGGCTTGGACCCTGAAGTGGACTGAGGCGGATGATGCTGAACGCTATGAGATTCTTGTGAAGGATGCGTCGGGCAACGAGTATAAAGACGGGGAAGAGTATTATTGCCCCTATTATGATTATTATGAGTACAATGGTAATTGGTATTCTCTGGGGATTAGCTATTTGAAAAGTTTGACCTTTGTGGCGTCGGAAGGGGCCGTACCGGTGCAGCCGTTCCAGATGGGGCAGCCTTACACCATCCAGGTGAGAGGATACAATTCTACTTGGAATTACAGCGAAGGGAAATACGATTACCAGTACGGAGATTGGTCAAAGCCGGTGACCGTGACGTATTCGGCTGCCGCAGCCGCAAAGCCGGACAAGCCTGTGATCACGGATAAGAACGTGCTGTCCTGGAATCCGGTTACGGATGCAGAGTCTTATCAGGTTCAGGTTGTGGATAACCTGGGAAGAGAGTACTTCTCTTCGGGATCTGTGGGGGCAGACGGCAAGCTGGACTCCTACCGGAGGGTTTCTGGAACTAGTGTTACCTTGCAGCCATATGGAGAATATTACGACGAGGAAGATGACTGCTGGTATTCTGAAGGTCTATCTCTTTTCACGTATCAGTCTGTAGACGGAGATTACGTGGCTGTGAAGAACCCCAATAATGGAGCTCCCATCAAGGCCTTTGAGAACTATCCGTCAGAGGATTACGCAAGGACCGACCTGCTTCCAATCTCCTACACCCTGAAGGTTCGTTCGGTGAAGGACGGCCTTTACAGCGAGTGGTCTGAGTCTGTGACATACAGCGTGACGGACGGTTTGCTGGTGGGCATCAAGCAGACTCCCGCAAAGCCGACCGGTGTCCGGGTGAAGACGGAGGGGGATGAGGCCAGCGACAATCTTACGAACGGCGCTGAGCTTGTTTGGAATTATCTGGAAAACGTGGGCGGATACGAGATCCTGGTGAAGGATGCCGCCGGGAACGAGTATTCCAGGTATGATGCAGAGAAGGCTGGAAAGGGAGAGCTGGAGAGACTGTATTATTCTGTGGGTGCAGGGCTTGCCCCATCTGTTCCGTTGAATGATATGGCTCATCTGAAAGCCTATGTTTTGAATACGGGTGCTCCCATTGTTGCGGTTAAGGGCGCTGACGGAAAGGATTTGACGGCCTTTGCCGCCGGACAGACCTACACCATCCAGGTTCGAGGCGTGAATACCTACCAGGAGTATGATGGGGAGAAGAAGCAGTATGGAGAGGAGCAGAAGCTTTACGGCGAATGGTCCGATCCCGTATCTTATACGGTACCTGCAAAGGAAGCCATCACGGATCTGAGCTTTGTCAAGGAAGAAAAGGGATCGTATTACTTTACATATAGTGCGAAGGTTTCCGGTGCGGAGGTTTATTATCAGGTCGCAGAGGATGCCACCTTTGCCACCTCTTCTTTGATCAGGGACTGGAGAAGAGACTATAGTTCCGAAGACAAGCTGGTTGTATATTCCGATGGGCTCATGCCAGGAAAGACCTATTATGTCCGTGCGGTGTACTCTGCGGACGGCAAACCCACGAAGGAGGAAGTAGCTGCCATGGTGATTCCGGTGGCCTCCTTCACGGCGGCTGCGAAGGCACCGAAGGATATCACCGGCCTGGAGTACTATGAGACGGATTCCGATGAGTACGCTTGGTTCCAGTTCGACGCTGTATTGGAGAGCGGTGTTGATTATTACGAGGTTCAGTGCAGCACGGATGGAGTGAACTGGAATGTGGTCAGTGTAAGAGAAAGCGGTGATAGATTCTCCGTGAATCTGAAAAACTTCAGTGAAGGAACCTTGCAGGTTCGTGCGGCGGCTTATGTGTACCAGTACAATGAGGCTACGGGTAAGGAGGATAAGATTTATGGAAAGGAATCTAATCCTGTTTCCGTAGCAGTGACAAAGGCCACCACTGCCATCGATGGATTGAAGCTGGCTGAGAAGACGCCTGAGGGATATGTGTTCACTTTCACAGGCGCACCGAGAAACAGCGAGTCTGTGGAGCTGTGGTATTCTACGGATCCTGCGTTTGTGAACAACAAGAAATTGACAACGGTTGTGTCTGATGCAGAGGGTCGCGAGACTCAGCTTAGCCCTGTTTCTTATACGGATCTTGAACCAGGGAAGACCTATTACGTAAGGGCTAGAGTTTACAATCCGTATTCAAAGACCGAGGCGGAGAAGTACAGTGCCTTTACCAACACTGCGAAGGTGACGGCTGAGATTCCCAGAATTTCCGTAAGTGGTTCCACCACCGATACCACCGTTACCCTTACCATGGGTGCGGCAAGCACGGATTATTATCTGACAGGATTTGAGATCCAGAAGAAGGATGGAAAGTCCTTTGTGGCTCTTGAGAAGACCACGGATAACACCTTCAAGGATACGAAGCTTCAGAAGGACACCACCTATCAGTATCGCGTAAGACCTTATTATTACAACAGCGAGACGAAGAAGACCAAGAATGGTACCTGGGTGTACTATCAGACCATGACCTGGGGCGGAAGCCTGAAGGCGACGGCTCGGGCTGCAAGTAAGAACTCCATCAAGCTTTCCTGGAAGAAGATTTCCGGAGCACAGGGATATGAGGTATACCGCATGGCTGCCGATTCCGCTGCCACGGAAAAAGCAGATGGACTGTACAATGGCTTCAGTAAATATGAGTTGATCAAGACGATCAAGAAGGCTTCCACGGTGAAGTACACCGATAAGAAGCTGGATAAGAACCTTGCATACAGGTATAAGGTCGTGGCGTACAAGACGGTGAAGGGCAAGAAGTACACCATTGCCGGTTATACCGATAGAGTGAACCTTGCATTCAGCTCTGCCTTTACCGCTAAGCGGATCGATCTGGCAAACGGAAAGGTGAAGCTTACATGGAACCCTGTATACGCTGCATCAGGCTATCTGGTAGAGGTTCAGGATAAAGTAACTGACAAATGGACGACCTATAAGAAGCTGAAAGCAAAAGCAACCTCCATTACCCTTCCCAAGAACAGCGAGAAGAAGGCGGTTTCCTATCGCGTGAGAGCGTACAAGGGTACGGAGTATACGAACGCTTATGAGGTTTGGGTTGCTCCATACCTGGCTCCGGTTTCGGGAGTGAAGGCAAAGGCATCAGCTGCCAATGGAAGCATCACCGTTTCCTGGAAGCCGGTTGCAGGTGCGGATTATTATAAGGTATATCGTACCACCTCCTCCGATGTATTGTATGATAAGTCGGCAAAGGCTTACATGTACAACTATGATAACAGTGTCTTAGTTGGAAAATATGTGGAGGATGCCTCCAAGGTAACCGGCTACAGACTGGCAAAGGCTTCTGAGAGAAACGTGACATCCATCGTTGATAAGCCTCTCACCTACACGGTGGAGGGAGTGAAGAGCACCCTCTATGCAGGACCTACCCCGGGCGTGAAGTATTACTACTACGTGGTGGCATGCAAATATGCACAGGAGTATGGCTATAAGTCAGAGGATAATTACGAATATGCTGGCGGCTATGAAGGTGCGAAGGGCAAGGCTGCATCTGCAACCGTGACCTCCATCACCAAGGTTTCCAAGCCTGCCATCAAGAAGGTTACTGCTGGTAAGAAGTCTGCTACTATTCAGTGGAAGAAGGTTTCCAAGGCCGATGGATATGTGATCTATCGTTCCACCAACAAGAAGAAAGGCTTTGTACAGGTTGGTACCGTAAGCAAGGGTTCTACCGTGAAGTACACCAACAAGAAGCTTACTTCCCGTAAGACCTACTACTACAAGGTGAAAGCTTACAGACTGAATGAGGCTGGTGTGAAAGTTCTTTCCGGCTTCTCAGGAGTAAAGAGCGTAAAAGCAAAATAAGGTTTTAAGGCCGATCGGAGCCTCAGCTCAAGGGCGTTAATCGCCCGGGAGCTGAGGCTCCTTTTTTTTCTTTACCCGATCTTTTTTTTCTGCCATCTATGGGGCCATTTATCCGCTGCCTCCCCATCAGACAATCCCAATCTCCCTGGGCCCCCATCAAGAGCCCATCTCTTCCAATCATATACTCCAATAAAATCTGAATCACTTCTTGGCACGTATGGTTCCTGCTGCAAAGGGAAATGTATTTTCCAAAAGAGGCGGTATATCTTATGAGTTCCTCACATAAATATAGAAGGATGGGTGGATGACATATCGAAAAAACTGACCCCGTATATCTGATTAATGGGAAAATATGTATGTTCTGGATGGGAAAATGGGGCATATTCATATGGTACATGCAAAAATCAACCTAAAAAGTCTGCGATTTTGCAGAAATAATCGTAAAAAAGTATAAAAATCACGGGGCCAACCGTGAAAAATCACGTAAAAAACGGCTTGTGATGCGAAAAAAGAGCTTATAAGCATGTAAAATACGCAAACAGAAAAATATAAGTGCAAAAGGCACATGTCGGTCACAATATTTTTTGGAAAAACAGTCATAAATTATTCCTATAAGATATTTATGAGATATCTATAGGGTATAATGTGCGTATCACATGAGGGGAACAAAAGAAATTGGTCTCCTTCGGGAGATGATTTTTCGGATGAGAAAGCCAAAAAATCTCATCACCGAAAAGAATAGAAAATGATCACAGGAAAGAGGGTTGTGGTAAAAATGAGGAATGGGACTATGAAGAAAAAAAACAGATCAAGACGAAGGAAACCACAGCGTGCTCTCAGCTTGATGTGTGCGGTCGCATTGGTGTGCACCACCTTGCTCCAGGCGGACGGAGGCGTCTTTGCATCCGATCAAAGGGTGCTGACCTGCACACAGGGAGAGCACACACATACCGAAGCTTGCTATACGGATCAGCTTGCCTGTGCCTCTGCCGAGCATGTACACGCACAGGAATGCTTTGACGGAGATGGGAACCAGGCCTGCGGATCAGAGGAGCACACCCACGGAGGTGGCTGCTATATACAGCAGCTGAGCTGCCAGGCGCCGGAGCATACCCACGGGGAGGCGTGCTATACAACCATAGCCCCGGCTCAGGAACCGGCGGTGCAGGAAACACCGGCCCCTGCGGAAACACCGGCCATCCAGGAGGCGCCGCCATCCACCGCAGCCCCGGTACCTGCAGAGCCCCTGGCGACGGCGGTGTCCCCCGAGCCTGCGGACGACCCGGAGGGGCAGGCCGCTCAGACCACGGAGGTGACGGAGGTTTCCCCTACCGCAGTGCCGACACAGGGTGCAGCCCCTCAGGAAGGGCAGAACACGGAAACGGCGGGACAGGAAGCAGAGTTCATCTGTACGCCGGAGCCCACCGGTACGCTGGGAGACGGGCAGGAATCCGAGGACAGGACAGAGCCTGTCACCGCAAGTGTGACGACTTCCCAGAAATACGGGACGGCAAATAAGGAAGCCCTGGTTTTCACCACCGCATACACAGGCGGATCTCAGGAAGCTGCCGCAGCCTACAGACTCACCAAGGAAGATGGTACAGAGGTATTCGCCCAGGAAGGCTTTTCAGAGACGATCACCTACATGCCCACAGAGCCTGGCACCTACACGCTGACCATGACGGTAACGGACGCAGACGGACAGGCAGTACAGGCAGCCTGCACCACGCCAGTCTCCTCGGGAGCAGAGGAAACCGCAGACATCTGGCAGGCAAGCGTGGCAGACGTCACTCTTACCGGAAGCTTTGGAGAAGATCTGGTAAAAATAGCAGAGACGCAGCTTGGCATCGCTGAAAATAAAGAAAACTTCATCATCACAGAGGATGGCATCACAAAATATTACAGCCGGTATGGGCAGTGGTTTGGGCAGACCTACGAAGAATGGTCAGCCATGTTCATAGCCTACTGTGCAGAATATACGGGGATTGCAAAGGAATACCTGCCGAGAGAATGGGAATACGATAAATGGCTCCAGGCATTGGGGACACGGTACATAAGCCCGGCGGGGTATGATCCCCAGACTGGTGACCTGGTATTCTTTACTGAAAACCTGAATGGAGAGGGAAATTCTCAGATTCAGGAGGGGTCTCCCTCCCATGCGGGGATCGTGGTAGGAAAAGATGATACGAAGCTTTACACCATCGAGGGAAACAGCGGCGGTGTTGTAGCGAGACGGGAATACAATCTGGATGAAAATCGGATCGCAGGATATGTGAGCATGGAAGAAATCGAAAAGCTGGCAGGTGCAGAAACCGAGGATCAGACAGAGGGCGAATCGGGAATCGAAGCGGCTCCGGAGTCTACGCCGGCAGAGGGAGAAGAACCGGAGGTGGAAATAATCCCGGAATCCACGCCAGAAGCTGGGCCGGAGTCGGGAGTAAGCCCGGAGGATCTGCCTGCACCTGGGACAGAGGAGAGGCGAACACTGCTTATCACAGCCGATGAGGTCATTGTGAGAAACGCTCCTACCGTGGAGGCGGAGGCGCTGGGAGTGGTAAATGAAGGTACAGAGCTCTCGCTTTTAGGAGAGGTGGAAAGCGAAGGATATTTATGGTATCAGGTGGAATATCCGGCAGAACAGGTTCTGGATGTTTCAAAGGAGCCAGAAGCGGCAGAAGAATTGGTGAGCTTGGTCCCTGTGGACAGGGAAACTGAAGGGACTCCTGTGCCGGAGGAAGCCGTGCCTGTGTCAGGGGAAGAGGCTGCATGGGAGGAGACTGCACCATCCGGCGAAGGGGCTCAGATGACAGAAGGTTACGTAAGGAGCGACCTGGCTGATGTAAAAACGGCGGCGGAAGAAGCTCTGGATACCATGACATATGAGGATGATGAGGTAGTTATCACCGTCAGCGAGGCGGCAGAGGGTGCTATCCCCTCGAACGCCTACCTACAGGTGGTCCCCATCAAAAAAGACGATTCAGAAACTGCAGAGCAGTATGAAATCACTCAGCAGAAGCTTTTAGAAAAAGCGGAAAATGAAGAGTATGAGATTGCAGGCTTTTTGGCATATGACATTACCTTTGTGGATGAAAATGGCGTAGAGATGGAACCAAATGACAAGGTAAGGGTGTCCATTCAGTATAAGCAGGCTGCCATCCCTCAGGAGGCAAAGGCCTTACAGGAGGAGATCGCTGAGGAAGCCCTGGAGACTGTGGAGCCACAGGATCTGACCTTTTCAGAAAGTGTCTCTGACGATGCTTCCACAGGAGAAAGCCAGCTGGAGCTGACATCATCTGAAGCAGAGGAAGCCTTGCAGGTATCCGTCATGCACCTGGAGGAAACCCCGGAGGGCAGCACCCAGGTAGTAGATATGGAGGAAAACAGACAGCTGGAAACGCTGGAGCTTACGGAAAACCAGGAAGTGCAGAAGACAGAATTTGTGACGGAGAGTTTTTCAACATTTACCATTACGTGGAAGAGAAGCAATGGGACATCTCCTTCAGTAAAGGTACGTCTTGCCAGCTATGATGAAAATAAGGAAATCGTGATTTCGGATAGACAGGAAGGTTCTTTGAACGAGGAATTTACTTCTGAAGGCAATATTTTTAATATCTCCGGGATAAAAAAAGGCGACAGGTATTATGCTCTTTCTTCCACTGAGGGGACTTCCTATATCTTCCAAAAAGGCGTGATCATGGAAAAAGGCGTGTATGAAGATATCGTCAGTAACCGTGGGGCGACGTTTAAGACTGCAGATGCCATCGAGGTAGATCAAGTTAAGTCGAAAGACAAAAAAATAAAATATCATAAAAAAGGAGACACATCCGATGCTTGGTACAACATGGAAGACAACGATTACCTTGTGTTTTATTATGACAGCGTAACCGATCTTACAGAAGTGCCAACCGTGGATCATTCTGCACTTGGCATTACGATGAGGCTGCAGGATCATCAGAATTCAGCAAATGGATTGATGAATGGCATTGGGAAATGGGAAAATTCAGGAAAGGTACATCAAGGGCTGGTAAAGAACAAACTGAGTGGTGGTTATCCTGTTTTGACGGGTGGAACAAATCTGGAATCGTTGTTCCAAGGAAAGTCGGTAAATCATCTGTTTGATAAAGCTACTTATGATGCGACAGGATATTTTGAATACAGCAGCTTTGAGAACTATGCCTATCTGGGGAATAACGAGAATTTTACTGTATACGATCAGATTGGAACACCTAAGGATGAGGATCAGATTTTCTATAAGAGAGGCAACTTCATGCCTTATAACACGATCCAGAAAGGGATTTTTTCCAAGAATCGAAATTTGTACAATGAAGATGGTGCAAAATTGAGCAAAAGCGATGCTCGTTATAATGAAAAGCTTTATCTTGCACAAGGCAGTCTGAATTATCATTTCGGTATGTACATGGAGACTAAATTCATCCAGCCCAAGGATGGAATTGCCACAAAAACCAAGGAACCCATGATCTTTGAGTTTAATGGTGACGATGATCTGTGGGTATTCATTGACGATGTATTAGTGCTGGACATTGGAGGAGAGCATGATGCCCATTCTGGTTATATAAACTTTCAGAATGGGGAGGTACTCGTATATGTGGTGACAGACAAAAATACGGGTGTTATGACACCGGAGAAGACAACCATCCGTCAGATGTATAAAAGCACCAATATTTTTCCAGATGGAAGTCCCTGGGATGATAAAAATGCCGATCTGTATTTTGAGGGGGAAACTTTTAAAGACTATACCTCCCATACCTTAAAAATGTTCTATATGGAACGTGGAGCCGGTGCTTCCAACCTGCACATAAAGTTTAATCTGGAGACTGTACCGGATGGACAGTTCCGGGTAACAAAGACTCTGAGTAATACAGATAAGGAGAAGTATACGCAGGAAGAATTTAAATTCCAGGTTTACTTACAGCCAGAAGTGGAAGGCGGAGATGGCAACCTGTTTGATGATAAGGCTGAGCTCGATGAATATGAGTTGCTGGTTCCAACCGCTGAAAATGGAATCACCGTAACACTAGATGGAACCTCTCCACAGGAGAAGGTAGTCTTTCAAGATGAAACTATTGGTGGCACTGAATATAAAAATGTCTTTACCCTAAAGCCGGATCAGACTGCGATCTTTGAGGGGATCAAGGAGAACCGAAAATACTATGTAAAGGAGATCGGTGTAAATCCCCAGCAGTACGATGAGGTGCAGATTGGCTCTACTATTGTATCTTATTACGATGAGAATGATCACCTACTCGGACAACTGCAGTCTGCCACATCTGGGGTGCAGACCATTGCTTCAGGCGGATACAACGTTGTGTTCACCAACAACTGCTCTGCTGCGAACAGCCGGGAGCTGCGAGTTACAAAGCGCATCGGGGAGGGTATTGATCCGAAGGAAACGTTTGACTTCCAGATAATGCTGGAGGGACAGGACGGAAATCTGACGGAATATAATGGGAACTATTATCTGTATAAAATCGGTGCTGACAACGAAAAAGTATATTACTATTACGATGAACACGGAGATTTGAAACTCAGTGAGGAAAGCATTGCCTGCACTACGAAGGATGGAAAAATAGAGGGCGTTCCGGCAGATTTTACCTTTGCCATTACCCAGATTCTTTCCGAAACAACATATAAAGTCACCGAGGTCAACTTGAATAAAGAACGGTACCTTTGGCCCACATATGAAATAACCAGCGGAAAATCTGAGAATGCATCTGTGGTGGAAGGGGAAAATGGATCGGCTTCCGGAGAGATCGTGCTGGGGCAAAACACGGAAATTACCGTTACCAATCGTCTTAAGGTGCAGGAGGTAGAAATCCTAAAGTATGGCGCAGAGGAGAATGGCGTAAGGTCGCTTTTAAAGGGAGCGGAGTTTCAACTGTATGGTTCTGCCAGGAATGAGGATGGAAGCTATACAAAGGGTTCTGAGCCAATAAAAACCGTGACGACAGGTGAAGATGGCGTTATCTATGAGGGGAGTCTTTCCTTAGGATGGTATTACCTGACGGAAATCAAGGCACCTGTTGGCCATATGCTGCTTGGATCTGACATTGTATTTGAGGTGACAGAGAACGGAGTCACTTTAACAGAGGGGACTTCGGGGGAAAATGCAGAATGTATATCTGAAGCCGATGGAACATATGTGGTCAAGGTGTACAATACCAAACTCTATGCCCTGCCAAGTACCGGCGGGATGGGGACGTATCTGTTTACAATCAGTGGTGTGGCGATTCTCATGTCTGCACTCCTGTTGTTTATACAAAATAAGCGAAAGGAGGATAAAGGCTACGGGATGTGACGCATCCATGATGTAAAAAAAGAAATACAAAGGGTTTATGAAAAAAACAAAAATCAAAACAAGAAAAGCATTTCAAAATGAAAGGAGATCAAATATTATGAAGAAATATTTGAAGAGAATTGGCGCTTTGATCATGGCGCTGGCTATGGTACTTACCATGAGTGCAACGGTGTTTGC
>JAUNJL010000091.1 GCA_030533315.1 Eubacteriales bacterium | reverse complement strand
GAGCGCGAGGGGGAAAGCGGGCTTCGCAACTTTGAGCGCCTTCCCCCTCGCAACCCTCCGGTGGTAAACGGTAGCACTTCCACCAACCCCGCACCGGGGCCATCTCTTTATTCCCTGTGGCAATCCAAATTGCCGCTTTTTTTGAAAATTTTTTTAAAATATAAAAAAATCATGTTGACTTTTGGCTCAGAATAGGTTATTATAATCAAGCAGTCGCAAGAGCGGCCGTAAATGCAGGAGTGGCGGAATTGGCAGACGCGCAGGCTTCAGGTGCCTGTGGTCGCAAGATCGTGTGGGTTCAAGTCCCATCTCCTGCATTTCTTTTTTTATCCCTTTTATCTCCTAATTTTTTCAAAACACGTTTCATTCCCCTCTTTTTTATCAAAAGACCCCTCTTCCCCCCTTTTCTCCCCACCCTCTTTTCCCAAAAGAAACAAAAACATTTTTTGTTCCATATTATTTTTTAGCACCCCCTTCTGTTGAAAAAAAGAAATTCATATGATACAATCTTGAAGATTTAGCATAAGGATGCCCGCCCCAGGCCCCGGTATCCGGAAAAACGCAAAGCGAAAGAAAGGGAGATCGTATGAAAGCATTTCTGATATTGGAGGATGGCCATGTGTTCACAGGGACCAGCATTGGATCCGCCAGAGAGGTCGTCAGCGAGATCGTCTTTAACACCTCCATGACCGGGTATCTGGAGGTCATGACGGACCCCTCCTACGCGGGACAGGCCGTATGTATGACCTATCCTCTGATAGGAAATTACGGGATCTGTTACGAGGATCAGGAATCCCAAAGACCCTGGATCGACGGCTTTATCGTCCGGGAGCTGTCCCGTATTCCCAGCAATTTCCGAAGCGTGGATACCATATCACACTTCCTGGTCAAGCACGACATCCCAGGGATCGCCGGGATCGACACCAGGGCCCTCACCAGGCTCCTTCGGGAAAAGGGTACCATGAACGGCATGATCACCACCAACGAAAGCTTTGACCTGGATACGGTCATCCTCCGCCTGAAGGCATACACCACCGGCAAGGTAGTGGAAAAAGTCACCTGCCGGGAAAAGCAGATCCTCCCCGGAGACGGCCCCAGGGTGGCGCTGATGGATTTTGGGGCAAAGCGGAACATCGCCCGCTCCCTGCAGCAGCGGGGCTGCCAGGTAACCGTTTACCCCGCCCTCACCACAGCGGAGGAGATCCTAAGGGACAAGCCTGACGGCATCATGCTCAGCAACGGACCGGGAGACCCCAAGGAATGTGTCTCCATCATTCAGGAAATCAAAAAATTATACGACTCTCAGATCCCCGTCTTCGCCATCTGCCTGGGCCACCAGTTGATGGCTCTTGCCGCGGGCGGAGATACCCGCAAGATGAAATACGGCCACAGGGGAGGCAACCATCCGGTGAAGGACCTTCAGACGGGGCGGGTCTACATTTCCTCCCAGAACCACGGATATGTGGTGGACGCCCAGGCCCTGGAGGAAAAAAACATCGCCCATCCCGCCTTTGTCAACGTCAACGACGGCACAAACGAGGGGATGGCCTACGTGGGAAAAAACATCTTTACGGTACAGTTCCATCCGGAGGCCTGCCCGGGTCCTTTGGATTCCAGTTACTTGTTTGACCGGTTTATGGATATGATGGGAGGAAAAGGGTATGCCGAAAAATAAAGACATCAAAAAGGTACTTGTCATTGGCTCCGGCCCCATCATCATCGGACAGGCGGCGGAGTTTGACTACGCCGGGACACAGGCCTGCCGTTCCCTGAAGGAGGAAGGGATCCAGGTCGTCCTGCTGAACTCCAACCCGGCCACCATCATGACGGACAAGGATATTGCGGACCGTGTATACATTGAGCCCCTTACCGCCGAGGTGGTGGAGCAGCTCATTCTGAAAGAGAAGCCGGACAGCGTTCTCCCCACCTTAGGAGGCCAGGCCGGACTGAACCTTGCTATGGAATTGGAGGAAAAAGGCTTTTTCAGGGAACACCAGGTACGCCTCATCGGCACCACGGCGGAGACCATCAAGAAGGCGGAGGACCGCCAGGAGTTTAAGGACACCATGGAAAAGATCGGGGAGCCCGTGGCCGCCTCCAAGGTGGTGACGACGGTGGAGGACGGCCTTGCCTTCACAAACTCCATCGGTTACCCGGTGGTGCTCCGGCCTGCCTACACCCTGGGAGGAAGCGGCGGCGGCATCGCCCACAACGAATATGAGCTGCGGGAGATCCTGGAAAACGGCCTCCGTCTTTCCCGTGTGGGAGAGGTGCTGGTAGAGCGGTGCATCGCCGGATGGAAGGAGATCGAGTACGAGGTTATGCGGGACGGCGCAGGCAACTGCATCACCGTCTGCAACATGGAAAACATCGACCCGGTAGGTGTTCACACCGGGGACTCCATCGTGGTAGCCCCCTCTCAGACCCTGGGGGACAAGGAATACCAGATGCTCCGTACCTCCGCCCTGAACATCATCACCGAGCTGGGGATCACCGGCGGCTGCAACGTTCAGTACGCTCTGAAGCCCGACAGCTTTGAATACTGCGTTATCGAGGTAAACCCCCGTGTGAGCCGTTCCTCCGCCCTGGCCAGCAAGGCTACCGGCTATCCCATCGCCAAGGTAGCGGCGAAGATCGCTTTGGGTTACACCCTGGATGAGATTCCCAACGCCATCACCGGCAAGACCTACGCCAGCTTTGAGCCCATGCTGGATTACTGCGTTGTAAAGATCCCCCGCCTGCCCTTCGACAAATTTATCACGGCAAAGCGGACCCTGACCACACAGATGAAGGCCACCGGCGAGGTGATGAGCATCTGCCACAGCTTTGAGGGAGCCCTGATGAAGGCCATCCGTTCCCTGGAGCAGCATGTGGACAGCCTGATGTCCTACGATTACACCCAGCTCACCGACGAGGAGCTGCTGGAGGAGCTGGAGGTGGTGGACGACCGCCGGATCTGGAAGATCGCCGAGGCTATCCGCAGGGGAATGCCCCAGTCCATGATCCACGACATGACGCAGATCGACCTGTGGTTTATTGATAAGATCGCCATCCTGGTAGGGATGGAGAACGCCCTGAAAACGAGAAAGCTGACAAAGGAGCTTCTTCTGGAGGCGAAGCGCCTGGAATTTCCTGACGAGATCGTGGCCCGCCTGACTAAGAAGCCTCTGGAAGAGATCCGGGCCCTCCGCCGGGAGTATAAGATCCGGGCCGCCTACAAGATGGTAGATACCTGCGCGGCGGAGTTCGCGGCGGCTACCCCCTACTATTACTCTGTGTATGGGGATGAGGGAACGGAAAACGAGGCCCTGCCTACTCCGGACAGGAAAAAGATCCTGGTTTTAGGCTCCGGACCTATCCGTATCGGTCAGGGCATCGAGTTTGATTTCTGCTCCGTACACTGCACCTGGGCCTTCGCCAAGGAGGGCTACGAGACCATCATCATCAACAACAACCCGGAGACGGTAAGCACGGACTTTGACATTGCGGACAAGCTGTATTTTGAGCCGCTGACTCCGGAGGACGTGGAAAACGTTGTTTCTATAGAAAAGCCGGACGGCGCTGTGGTCCAGTTCGGCGGGCAGACGGCCATCAAGCTGACGGAGGCCCTGACAGAGATGGGAGTGCCCATCCTTGGTACCTCCGCGGAGAATGTGGACGCCGCCGAGGACAGGGAGCTTTTCGACGCCATCCTGGAATCCTGCGGCATCCCCCGGCCAAAGGGCCACACCGTATTTACCGTCCAGGAGGCCAAGGCAGCGGCGGCAGAGCTGGGCTATCCCGTGCTTGTCCGTCCCTCCTACGTGCTGGGCGGCCAGGGAATGCGTATCGCTGTCAGCGACGAGGATGTGGAGGAATACATCGGCATCATCAACCAGATCGCCCAGGAGCATCCCATCCTGGTAGATAAGTACCTGATGGGAAAAGAGATCGAGGTGGACGCCGTATGCGACGGGGAGGACATTCTGATCCCGGGGATCATGGAGCACATCGAGCGGGCCGGGATCCATTCCGGGGACAGTATCTCCGTCTATCCCGCAAAGACCATCAGCGATCAGGCGAAGGCCACCATCGGGGAGTATACCCGCCGTCTGGCGAAGGCCCTTCACGTGGTGGGGATGATCAACATCCAGTTCATCGTGTGCGGGGAGGAGGTTTACGTGATCGAGGTCAATCCCCGGTCCAGCCGTACTGTGCCCTACATCAGCAAAGTAACAGGCATTCCCATCGTGCCCCTTGCTACTAAGGTGATCCTTGGAGGGAAGATCCGGGAGCTGGGCTATGAGCCGGGACTGCAGCCCGAGGCAAAGCATTACGCCATCAAGATGCCGGTGTTCTCCTTTGAGAAGATCCGGGGGGCGGACATCAGCCTGGGGCCGGAGATGAAGTCTACCGGAGAGTGCTTAGGCATCGCCGAGACCTTTAACGAGGCCCTTTATAAGGCCTTTTTGGGGGCGGGGATCCGCCTTCCAAAGTACAAAAATATGATCCTCACCGTCCGGGACGAGGAGCAGCTTGACGCCGTTCCCATCGCCAGGAGGTTTGAGGCTCTTGGCTACCGGATCTACGCCACCAGGGGGACGGCAAAAACCCTGAAGGAGCACGGGATCCGGGTGATCCGCACCAACAAGCTGGAGCAGCCGGCGCCAAACCTGATGGACCTGATCCTGGGCCACAAGATCGATCTGGTCATCGACATTCCGCCCCAGGGCATCGACCACCAGAAGGACGGCTTCGTGATCCGCAGAAACGCCATCGAGACAGGGGTACACGTCCTCACCAGCCTGGACACCGCCAACGCCCTGGTAACCAGCCTGGAAAACACCGACGCCCGCCGCCTCACCCTCATCGACATCGCCCAAATCGCCACCCGCTGACCCATACGCCCCTAAAATTCTTATAATTTTCGTTTACGAACTGCATAAGGTGTATTATACTGAAGAGGACGGAGAAAGCTCCGTCCTCATTTTACTGCAAAGAAAGGGGTACATAACAAAATGATCGAATATTGGAAGGTCGTGCTTCTGGGCATCGTAGAAGGGATCACCGAATGGCTCCCCATCAGCAGCACCGGCCACATGATCCTGGTGGACGAATTTATCAAGCTGAACGTCTCAAAGGAATTTATGGACGTATTTCTGGTGGTGATCCAGTTGGGCGCCATCCTGGCAGTAGTCGTCCTGTATTGGGGAAAGCTGTGGCCCTTTTACATCAAGACCCTGCCTCCCCGCAAAAAAGCGGCCATCCGCCGCAAGCCCAGGTGGGCCCAGCTCCTCCTCACCTTCGTGGAACGGTTCTGCGACAAGGAAAAATGGATTTTATGGTTCAAGATCCTGGTGGCCTGCGTCCCCACCATTCTCATCGCCCTGCCCTTCGACGACCTGATCGAGGAAAAATTTATGAACTATGTGGTGGTAGCCGTGGCCCTCATCATCTACGGCGTCCTGTTCATCCTCATAGAAAACAGAAACAAGGGAAAAGCCGCCTCCTGCACCAGCGTCCAGGAGATGTCCTTTAAGACGGCCTTCCTCATCGGGTGCTTCCAGGTGCTTTCCGTGATCCCAGGCACCTCCCGCTCCGGCTCCACCATCATGGGAGGGATCCTGGTGGGCGCCTCCAGGACCGTGGCGGCAGAGTTTACCTTCTTCCTAGGCATCCCCGTCATGTTTGGGGCCAGCCTTTTGAAGCTTCTGAAATTCGGCTTTTCCTTTACCAGGACGGAAGCAGTCTTTTTGCTCCTTGGTATGGCAGTGGCCTTTGTGGTCTCCATACTGGCCATTAAGTTCCTGATGGGTTACATCAAAAAACACGATTTCAAGGTCTTTGGCTGGTACAGGATCGTCCTTGGCATCCTGGTCCTTGGCTATTTCGCCGGGAAAACATGGCTGGCCTAGCCCTTCAGAGAAAACCGGACAAATTCAGCAAAAGGAGGAATATCCATGGGAAAATACATTATGGCATTGGATCAGGGGACCACAAGCTCCCGCTGCATTCTCTTTGACCGGGAGGGCAGGATGTGCAGCGTGTCCCAAAAGGAGTACACCCAGTATTATCCGAAGCCAGGCTGGGTCGAGCATGACCCGGCGGAGATCTGGTCGTCTCAGTTGTCCGTGGCGGCGGAGGCCATGGGAAGGATCGGCGCGGACGCGGGGGAGATCCACGCCATCGGCATCACCAACCAGAGAGAGACGGCCATCGTCTGGGACAAGCGCACCGGACAGCCGGTATACCCGGCCATCGTGTGGCAGTGCCGCCGGACAGCGGACCGGATCAAAAAGCTGGAGGAGGAAGGATGGGCCCAGAAGCTTCGCCAGAAGACCGGCCTCATCCCCGACGCCTACTTTTCCGCCACAAAGCTTCAGTGGATCCTGGATCAGGTGCCGGGAGCCAGGGAGGAGGCGGAAAAAGGCAATCTCCTTTTTGGCACTGTGGACACCTGGCTGATCTGGAAGCTGACAAAGGGGGCAGTCCATGTGACAGATTACACCAACGCCTCCCGCACCATGCTTTTTGACATCCACAAGCGCCAGTGGGATCAGGAGATCCTGGATTATTTTCGGATCCCCAGGAAGATGCTCCCCCAGGTGCTCCCCAGCAGCTATGTTTACGGCTGCACAAACGAAAGCGTCATCGGCGGCAGGATCCCCATCGGGGGAGCGGCGGGGGACCAGCAGGCGGCCCTGTTCGGCCAGTGCTGCTTTTCCTCCGGGGATGTAAAAAATACATACGGCACAGGCTGCTTCCTCCTGATGCACACCGGGGACAAGGCGGTGGAATCCAGTCACGGCCTTCTCACCACCATGGCGGTGAACCCGGACGGCACACCGGGCTACGCCCTGGAGGGAAGCGTCTTCGTGGCCGGGGCAGCGATCCAGTGGCTGCGGGATGAGATGGAGCTTCTGGAAAACGCCGCCGCCTCAGAAAAATACTGCATGGCCGTGCCGGACACCAATGGAGTCTACGTGGTTCCCGCCTTCACCGGCCTTGGGGCCCCCTACTGGGATCAGTACGCCAGAGGAGCCATCCTGGGGCTGACGAGAGGGGCGGGGAAGGCCCACATCATCCGGGCGGCAGTAGAATCCCTGGCCTACCAGGTCCATGACGTGATCCTGTCCATGGAGAAGGACGCGGGAGTGCCCTTAAACAGCCTGCGGGTGGACGGGGGAGCCAGCGCCAACAGCTTCCTGATGCAGTTTCAGGCAGACCTTCTGGACGCCCGGGTCCTCCGGCCAAAATGTATCGAGACGACGGCCCTGGGAGCCGCCTACCTTGCAGGGCTGTCCACAGGCTTCTGGCAGGACGCCGGGGAGCTGAAGAAAAACTGGTCCCTGGAGCGGGAGTTTGTTCCCTCCATCACCGGGGAGCTGCGCCAGGAACGCCTTTCGGGGTGGAAAAAAGCCGTTCGCTGTACCTTCGGGTGGGCGAAGGACGAAAACTGATGGACCATAGAGCTGTCCCATAAACAGGAACCACAGGTTTACAAAAAAGAGACGGCACACCTGTATGATAAAAAGAAAGCCCGCCCGCCGGATTCGGCGGACAGAGACCAGGACGAGGTGATAAATATGAAGAAAAAGTACGCGGTGATCCTTTTCGGCGCTGCCATTGCCATGGCGGCGGCAGGCTGCGGGGAACAGGCGGCGACAGTGGCGGATCCTACCCCCACCCCCGCGCCTACCTCCACTCCGGCCCCGACCCCCAACCCCACCCCCACCCCCGCCGGCATGGCAGGCGGCGCGACGCAAGGCGCGGGCGCGGGCACGAACACCAGCACCAA
>JAUNJL010000023.1 GCA_030533315.1 Eubacteriales bacterium | reverse complement strand
CCAGTCTACACCATTGGGGCTTTCATGACAAGTCAACCCGTGAACTGTAACGGATCCGGTTCCTCCCTGTGAAAAACCGTGAAAAAACAGTTGAAATCCCGTTCTCCCTGTGTTACAATAACCTCTAGTTGATTAGGAGGTGTGACTACGTGGAGATCTTGAGAATCATTTTGACTGTTATTTTCATAATAGATTGTATCGCCCTGACAGTTGTTGTGCTGATGCAGGAGGGAAAATCTCAGGGACTTGGCGCCATTGCCGGTGCGGCTGAGACCTACTGGGGCAAAAACAAGGGACGTTCCATGGAGGGCGGTCTTGTGAAGGCCACCACCATCATGGGGATTCTGTTCTTCGTTCTTGCCGCGGTGCTGAATCTTAATTTCTAAGATACAGTCAGGGAAGAGGACAAGGAGAAAAGTTATCTGCCAGCCTGTCTCGGGACAGGCGGCGGGCGTGGAGAAACACTCTTGTGATCGGCAAGAGTGTTTTTTTTTCCACGGATAAAGATCATGGGACATCATAAAGAAGGAGTCCCGACAGCCGCCTTTCGGGGCGGAGCATGAAAAGAGGAGAAACATTGAGCAGAAAAAAAGAGATTGAAAAACGGAAAAAATTTATGGGGGAGCTGTTGGCCGATCCCCTTTATAGGCCTATGCGCCTTGGGGAGATCGCCGGTCTCCTCCGTCTTTCCGGGAACCAGAAAAAGGAGCTGGCCGAGATCCTGGAGGAGCTGATTCAGGAGGGCAGGGTCCTGGTGGACGGGAGGGGAAGATACAGCCTGTCCAAAGGAAAAAAACGGAAAAGGCTTGAGAAGGCGGAGGAGAAAAGGGAAAAGAGAAGAGAGAAGGAAGGAAGAAAAGAGAGGGGGAAGCCGGACCGGGAGAGGAGCAGGGAAAAGTCCAGAGAGAGAAACCGAAGCTTTTCCGGCGCAGGAGACAGGGATCAATATGAGGACCTTCCCCTGGAGGGCACCTTTATCGGCCATTACAAGGGCTTCGGCTTTGTGGAGCTGGAGGGGGAGGAGCAGGACATCTACATCCCCGAGGAGGACACCGGGTCGGCCATGCACCTGGACAAGGTGAGCGTCCTTGTGAAAAAGGAGCAGGAGGAGGGACGGCGCAGAGAGGGCGTGGTGGTAAAGGTCCTGGAGAGGGGCATGACGGAGATCGTGGGGACCTACCAGAGCAACCGGGATTACGGCTTTGTCATCAGTGACAACCCCAAGTTCTCCAAGGATGTTTTCATACCAAAAAGAGATTCCATGGGAGCCAGGGATGGATACAAGGTGGTGGCCCAGGTGACGGACTATGGCAGCAAGAACAAAAGTCCGGAGGGGCGGATCACGGAGGTTCTGGGAAGCATCCACGCTCCGGGAACGGATATTCTGGCCATCGTCAAAAGCTTCGGCATTCCCAGTGAGTTTCCCCAGAGGGTGATCCGCCAGGCGGAACGGGTGCCGGATCACGTCCTGGATGCGGACCGGGAGGGAAGGCTGGACCTGAGGGATCTGCTCACGGTGACCATTGACGGGGAGGATGCCAAGGATCTGGATGATGCGGTCACCCTCACGAAGGAAGGGGGGCTTTATCATCTGGGCGTCCACATTGCCGACGTGAGCAATTATGTCCAAGGAGGGAGCGCCCTGGACCGGGAGGCTCAAAGGAGGGGAACCAGCGTCTATCTTGCAGACCGGGTGATTCCCATGCTGCCGGAGCGCCTGTCCAACGGCATCTGCTCCCTCAATCAGGGACAGGACCGCCTGACCCTGAGCTGCCTGATGGATATTGACCAGGAAGGCCGGATGGTGTCCCATCGCATTGCCGAGACGGTGATACGGGTGGATGAGCGCATGAGCTATACAGACGTGAAAAACATTCTGGAGGAAACCGATCCCCGGGCCGCAGAGAGGTATCACGCCCTGCTCCCCATGTTTTTTGCCATGAAGGAGCTGTCCGCTATTTTGAGGAAGAGCCGCCGCCACAGAGGCTCCATCGATTTTGATCTTCTAGAGAGCAAGATCCTTCTGGATGAGGCTGGGCGGGTGGTTGACATTTGTCCATACGAGGCAAACGTGGCCACCAGGATCATCGAGGACTTTATGCTCATGGCCAATGAGACGGTGGCGGAGGAATGCTGCAAGGAGGATCTGCCCTTTGTGTACCGAACCCATGAAAATCCTGACCCGGACAAGGTGGAGAGTCTTCTGACGCTTCTGCGCAATCAGGGCGTCGCCGTGCGAAAGGAAGGCCAGGAGATCACCCCGAAGGAGATCCAGATGATATTGGAGAACATAGAGGGGCTGCCAAATGAGGCCCAGATCAGCCGCATGACCCTGCGCACCATGAAGCAGGCGAAGTATACCACCCACTGCACCGGTCATTTCGGGCTGGCGGCCAGGTATTATTGTCATTTTACGTCGCCGATCCGCCGGTATCCGGATCTCCAGATCCATCGGATCATCAAGGACCGGCTGAGGGGACGCCTGGAAAGAGAGGGGAGGACCCAGCACTACCGGGAGCTTCTGGAAGAGGTGGCGGTTCAGTCCAGCGCCTGTGAGCGGCGGGCGCAGGAGGCGGAGCGGGAGTCGGACAAGCTGAAAAAGGCGGAATACATGGCGGCCCGCCTGGGCCAGGAGTATGAGGGCATCATCTCCGGAGTCACTGGCTGGGGCTTCTACGTGGAGCTTCCCAATACCGTGGAGGGGCTGGTCCATGTGAACACCCTGCGGGACGATTATTATGTCTTTGACCAGGACAGCCTGGAGCTGAGGGGGGACCTGACGAAAAAGGTGTTCCGCCTGGGACAGAAGGTGCGTATCCGGGTGGCGGACGCCGACGTTCTTTTGAAGACCGTGGATTTTGAGGTGATTTAACAGGCGGGAGCCCTTTGGACGGAGGCACAGGGCTCATATCAGGGCATACAGAAGGATGCGTCTTACAGATTTGCCGGAGCTGGCTGGGATGCTTCCCTTGGCAGGTCTGCTGGGACTGGCCAGGGTGCGTCTTGCAGGATTGCCGGAGCTGGCCGGGCAGGGGGACGCGTTTTGCAGGCCCTCTGCTGCCCTGGCAGGAGGATATGGATCTGCGCTTCCGCCGGCGGGGATGTTTAGAAAGAGAGGATCGTACAATGGCAAAAAAGCCTGGCATCAAGCTGAT
Source organism: Eubacteriales bacterium (assembly GCA_030533315.1). The sequence goes on along the minus strand of JAUNJL010000023.1, from coordinate 31,846 downwards.
CGCCAACAATAAAAAAGCATTTCATGATTATTTTATCGAGGATACCCTGGAGGCCGGGATCGCCCTTGCCGGAACGGAGGTAAAATCTCTTCGCATGGGAAGGTGCAGCATCAAGGAGGCCTACGTGCGGATCGAGAGGGGGGAGGTGTTCGTCAACGGGATGAACATCAGCCCCTATGAGAAGGGAAACATTTTCAACAAGGATCCCCTGCGGGTGAGAAAGCTTCTCCTGCACCGGTACGAGATCCATAAGCTGGAAGGAAAATTAAAGGAAAAGGGACTGACCCTGGTTCCCCTGAAGGTGTATTTTAAGAATAGCCTGGTAAAGGTGGAGATCGGCCTGGCCAGGGGAAAGAAGCTTTATGACAAGCGTCAGGACATTGCCAAAAAGGACCAGCGCCGGGAGGCGGAGCGGGACTTCAAGGTGAAAAATCTGTATTGACCCGGCCGCTGGCCAGGGCGGGAAAGAGAGGAGGAAGGACGATGGAACCAGAAAAAAGGGAGAGACCCTGGAAGGGGGTAGAGGATTCCCGGACAGAGCAGGTGCATTTGATCATGAGGCAGCACCTAAATGCCGGAGGCCGTCTTTTCGGCGGTATGCTGATGCAGTGGGTGGACGAGGTGGCGGCGGTGGCGGCCATGCGCCATGCCGGCACGAAGCGGGTGACCACGGCGGCCATTGACAATCTCCAGTTCAAGGAGCCCACCTATGAGGGAGAGCTCCTGGTGCTCATCGGCTATGTGACCTACGTGGGGAACTCCTCCATGGAGGTGGAGGTGGACAGCTACGTGGAGAGATCCAACGGCATGAGGTACCTGGTCAACAGGGCCTTTTTTGTGATGGTGGCCATGGATGAGGAGGAAAAGCCTCTGCAGGTGCCGGCCCTGGAGGTGCGAACGGAGGCGGAGAAGGCCCGCTTCGAGGCCGGGGTCATGCGGAAGAACATGCGGAAAAAACGGAATCAAAACGGCTTTTAAGGCCGCATCGCAGCGGAAACGGCCCCCAAAAATCCATGGTGGAGGAGCTTTCGCTGTCCGGCTGCAGATCCCGGATCATGTTTACCAGCAACCAGATCGAAAAGGAAAGGGGGATCCTGGAGGCCATGGAGGAAAAACAGCCCAAAACCTTCTGCACCTCATACAAGCTCACCACTACGACGCCACCTTCGAGTCCATCCCCCAACTCCAGATTCGAGACTCCGTCCTCCCCCTAAAAAACTAACAACAAAGGAACCATCCCGGTTCCTTTTTTAAATTCCCGTCCTGAAAAACCAGCGCCCCCAGAAGAGGAGAGCAGGAGGAAACCGTCTCCGTTTCCTCCTCCCGCTCCCGCCCTCAAGAACCAGCGTGCCCAGAAGGGGGAGCGCGAGGGGGAAAACGGGCTTCGCAACTCCGAGTGCCTTCCCCCTCGCCCCCCTCCGTCTCCTCAGCCTCCCGCCCTGAAAAACCAGCGCCCCCAGAAGAGGAGAGCAGGAGGAAACCGTCTCCGTTTCCTCCTCCCGCTCCCGCCCTCAAGAACCAGCGTGCCCAGAAGGGGGAGCGTGAGGGGGAAAACGGGCTTCGCAACTCCGAGTGCCTTCCCCCTCGCCCCTCTCCGTCTCCTCAGCCTCCCGCCCTCAAGAACCAGTGTGCCCAGAAGAGGAGAGCAGGAGGAAACCGTCTCCGTTTCCTCCTCCCGCTCCCGCTCTCAAAGACCAACGCCCCCCAGCAGGGGGAGCACGAGGGGAAAAACAGGCTTTGCAACTCCCAGCACCTTCCCCCTCGCCCCCCTCCACTTTCTGAAAAAACTATGAAATCCTCCCCAGTCCAGTTGACAAGATGGAAAGACTTTGGGATAATATCAGTTACAGAAGCTATTTCAGGACATTATTTTCTAAAAGACCGACTGCTTATCGAAAAGACCAGACAAGGCAAAAGACGGTATGAACGGTACGCAGACATGGGCTTCTGGCCGGCGGTACCCTGGTTCCGCCCTATATGTCAAAGGTTTTCCAGCATTATGGAGGTAAATATACATGAAAAAACGCGATCTGATCCTGACGGGCATCCTGGCGGCGGCTGTGCTGGCCTTCGCGGGCTGCGGCGAAAAGGAGGAAGGGGAGACAAAGGACAAAGCGGCACAGGTCACCGTGACTCCCCAGGAGGATACCGGAGAGAACGCAAAACAAGAAGACGGGCTTGTGGATATGCAGCAATCCACGGAGGAGGATATCAAAAACGTGATGGGCCAGAAGACCAGCACAGCCTCCAAGGTGGTGATCGTCAACGGCACAGGCTCCGACGTGGCACAGATTTATATTCGTCCCCATGCGGAGGACGATGAATGGGGCAGCGAGCTGGTACAGGGGATGTTCACCCTGAAGAACGGAGAAAAGGCCCTGTACTATTTGGACAAGGGAGCGAAGGACGCCTCGGGGAGCACCCCTGTAAGCTATGACATTCGGATCGCTTACACGGACGCTTACCGGAGCGAGTGCTTCTTTCGGATGATCCCTCTCCAGAATATTTCTCGGATCACCCTGCGCATGGACGGCTCCGGGGAATCGTCCATTCCCTATGCCACTTACCTGTCCGGCAGCAGCCAGCAGGAGACGTCTACCCTGAGTGAGGTAAAGAGGCGTCTGGGAATGACGGGGGATTCCCAGGATGATCAGGACGAGGAAGAGGAGGAGCTGTCGCCCACGCCCGTACCGGTGGAGACTGCGGCTCCCACACCTGCGCCGGAGCCTGCGGACGACCCCAACAACACGGAGCCGACGGATCCGGCTTCCCAGACGGCGGAGGGCTTCATCGGTCAGCCTCTGGGCAGTCTGATCGCAGCTTGCGGGGAGCCCACCGGCAGTGATTACGAGAATGAACCGGAGACGGGGGAGACCGGGTATCACTATTACGACACCTTTACCGTATCCACCACGGTAGATGAAAATGGAAACGAGGTCGTGGCAGGAGTCTGGTAAGGAGGTCCGGCAGATCTGTACAGGGAGCCGGATAATATAAACAAAGGCAGGAAAGAACTATGGATATGAAACGGGTATTATTGAAATTGAGCGGGGAGGCGCTGGCGGGGGAAAAGAAGACCGGCTTTGATGAAAAGACGGTTCTGGCCGTGGCCCAGCAGATCCGCAAGGTGGCGGAGGAAGGACTCCAGATAGGGATTGTGATCGGGGGAGGCAATTTCTGGCGGGGACGCACCAGCGAGACCATTGACCGCAGCAAGGCGGATCAGATCGGTATGCTGGCCACCGTTATGAACTGCATCTATGTCTCCGACATCTGCAGATACACCGGGCTGGAGACGGAGATCTACACGCCTTTTGCCTGCGGGGCCTTTACGAAGCTGTACTCCAAGGACTGTGTGGAGGAGAGCTTTCGCCAGGGCAAGGTCGTCTTTTTCGCCGGGGGTACGGGGCATCCTTATTTTTCCACCGATACAGCCACCGTCCTTCGGGCAGTGGAGATCGGGGCGGACGCCATCCTTCTGGCAAAGGCGGTGGACGGTATCTATGACAGCGACCCTAAGCTGAACCCGTCTGCCGTGAAATACGACGAGATCACCATCCAGGAGGTGGTGGACAAGAAGCTGGCGGCCATGGATCTGACGGCTTCCATCATGTGTCTGGAGCAAAAAATGCCGATGCTGGTATTTGGCCTGGACGAAAAAGACAGTATCGTGAATACGGTGCATGGGAAATTCTCCGGTACAAGGGTGACCGTGTAGAAAAATAGAGGAAAACAGGAGAGGGAGATTAAAAAAATGGATGAAAGAATTGAGAAATATGAAGAAAAAATGAAAAAAACCTTGAGTGGCTTTGAGACGGAGCTGACCACCATCCGGGCGGGACGTGCGAATCCCCACATTCTTGACAAGCTGACGGTGGACTATTATGGAACGCCCACCCCGCTGCAGCAGGTGTCCAACATCACGGTGCCTGAGGCTCGTATGCTTCAGATCCAGCCGTGGGAGGCAAGTCTGGTGAAGAAGATTGAGAAGGCGATCCTGGCATCGGATTTGGGGCTGAATCCCAGCAACGATGGGAAGCTGATCCGTCTTGTCTTTCCTGAGCTCACCGAGGAGCGCCGTAAGGAGCTGGTGAAGGATGTGAAGAAAAAGGGAGAGGGAGCCAAGGTGGCTGTCCGCAACATCCGCAGGGATGCCAATGACACCTTCAAGAAGCTGAAAAAAGAGGACGTTTCCGAGGACGAGGTGAAGGAGCTGGAGGAGAAGATGCAGAAGCTGACGGACAAGTACATCAAGGCGGTGGATCAGGCAGTGGAGGCAAAATCCAAGGAGATCCTGACGGTATGATCGTTTCGCTGCGGCCCGGGACGGCCAGGGGGCAGCGTCTGTGGGAGAGCTCTGAAAACAGGGCTCTCCTTTGGCTTGCAGGGACAGAAAAAGAGATGGGACGAGACTTCCCAAAGCAGGGCCTGCGATAGGCCCTGGCTTGCAGAGGCAGAAAAAGGGATGAGGCGTATTTTCCGAAAATGGGAATCAGTCTGCGGCCTTGCCCTGGCGTACGTGGGAAGCCCATCATGAAAGGAGAAAAAGAGAAAGTATGAAGGTACCCAACCATATAGCCATTATATTGGATGGAAACGGCCGGTGGGCCAAGGCAAAAGGGATGCCCAGGAGCTACGGCCATGTCCGGGGCTGTGCCAATCTGGAAACCATCTGTGACGATATGAAGGAGCTGGGGGTCAAATACCTTACGGTGTACGCCTTTTCCACAGAGAACTGGAAGCGTTCCAGGGAAGAGGTGGAGGGACTGATGAAGCTGTTTCGCAGCTACCTGAAAAAATGCCTGAAGATTGCAGAGAGAAACAAGATGAGGGTGAAGGTGATCGGAGACACCACCGCCTTTGACCAGGATATCCAGGACAGGATCCGGGAGCTGGAGGAGTTTTCCAAGGATTACCAGGAGCTGCACTTCCAGATCGCCCTCAATTACGGCAGCCGGGACGAGATACGGCGGGGCATGACCAGGATGGCGGAGGATGCGGCGCAGGGAAGGCTTCTTCCCGGGGAGATCACGGAGGATACCATCGGCGATTACCTGGACACGGCGGGGATCCCGGATCCGGACTTCCTGATCCGCACCAGCGGAGAGCAGCGCCTGTCCAATTTCCTGCTGTGGCAGCTGGCCTACACGGAGTTTTATTTTACCCCGGTTGCCTGGCCGGATTTTAATAGAGAGGAATTAATCAAGGCCATCGAAAAATATAATCAAAGAGACAGAAGATACGGCGGGGTAAAGGAGGAGTGATATGTTCAAGACAAGGCTGATCAGCGGGATCCTCCTGGTGGCGGCGGCCCTTCTGACCATCATAAGCGGCGGGCCCGTGCTGTTCTTTACCCTTCTTGGGGTGTCCCTGATCGGGATGCAGGAGCTTTACCGGGCCATGGGCGTGCGAAAGGAAGAGTTTGCCATTCTGGAGCTGGCTGGCTACGGGGGAGCCGTCCTTTACTTTGGGGCCATGGCCCTTGATTTTGAGAAATTCGGCATGATGGCCCTCATTTTTGCCCTGGTGCTTTTGATGACCATCTATGTATTTGCCTATCCGGCTTACGAGGCGGGGCAGGTCATGTCCGCTTTTTTTGCCGTCGTCTACGTGGCGGTGATGCTGTCCTTTGTGTACCTAACCAGGGGCCTGGAGGGGGGAGCCTTCCTGGTATGGCTGATCTTTTTGTGCTCCTGGGGCTGCGATACCTGCGCCTACTGTGTGGGAATGCTTATAGGGAAGCATAAGATGGCCCCCGTGCTCAGTCCCAAGAAATCCATAGAGGGAGCGGTGGGAGGCGTAGCAGGCGCCGCACTGCTGGGCTTTCTTTATGCCTGGGCCACCGGGGGACAAAGGGGGGAGTACGCCCTGATCTGCGCCGTGGGCGCCCTGATCTCCATGGTGGGGGATCTGGCGGCCTCTGCCATAAAGAGAAACAGGGGGATCAAGGATTATGGAAGCCTGATCCCGGGACACGGGGGGATCCTGGACCGCTTTGACAGCGTGATCTTCACGGCTCCCGTGATCTACTATCTGGCAAAATTGGTTCTCGGAATTTGAGAAAGGATGTACAAATATGAAGACGATCGGGATTTTAGGATCCACCGGCTCCATCGGCACTCAGACGCTGGAGGTGGTGCGGGCAAACGGAGATATCCGGGTGGAGGCCTTGAGCGCCGGCAGAAACATTGACAGGCTGGAGGAGCAGGCCAGGGAATTTTCCCCCCGCCTTGTGGCGGTATGGGAGGAAGAGCGGGCAAAGGAGCTGGCAGTCCGCCTGGGAGATACGGGCATCCGCGTGGTGTCCGGCATGGAAGGACTTCTGGAGCTGGCCAGGCTGCCAGAGATCCAGATCCTGGTGACAGCGGTGGTGGGCATGATCGGGATCCGCCCCACCATGGAAGCCATCAAGGCGGGGAAGGACATTGCCCTGGCAAATAAGGAGACCCTGGTGACGGCGGGACACCTGATCATGCCTCTGGCAAAAGAAAAAAAGGTGAGGATCCTGCCGGTGGACAGTGAGCACAGCGCCATTTTTCAGGCTCTTCACGGGGAGGATAGGCGGGAGGTGAGCAAGCTGCTCATCACGGCCTCGGGCGGTCCTTTTCGGGGAAAGAAAAGGGAGGAGCTCCTTCATGTGACAAAGGGAGACACCTTGAAGCATCCCAACTGGGTGATGGGACAGAAGATCACGGTGGACTCCGCCACCCTGGTGAACAAGGGGCTGGAGGTGATGGAGGCCAGGTGGCTCTTTGGAATCGGCCTGGATCAGATACAGGTGGTGGTGCAGCCTCAGAGCATCATCCATTCCATGGTGGAATTTCGGGACGGGGCGGTGATGGCCCAGCTGGGGACGCCGGATATGCGCCTTCCCATCCAATATGCACTTTATTACCCCCAGCGGCGTTTCCTGGAGGGGGAGCGTCTGGACTTTACCAGGCTTCGGGAAATCACCTTCCAGGTGCCGGACATGGAGACCTTCCAGGGGCTTCCCATGGCCATGGAGGCGGCCAGGATCGGGGGCAGTATGCCTACGGTGTTCAATGCGGCAAATGAGCTGGCGGTAAAGCTGTTTTTGCAGGAGAAGATCGGCTTTTTGGATATTTACGCCATCATCCGCCAGGCCATGGACCATCACAGGATGGTGGAGGAGCCGTGCCTGGAGGAGATCCTGGCAGCGGAAGAAGAAACCTATCGTTGGATAGAAAGCAGGTGGTAGATTGAAGATCATATTGGCGGTCGTTATTTTCAGCGCCATTGTCCTGTTTCATGAGCTGGGACATTTTCTCCTGGCGAAAAAGAACGGGATCGTTGTAACAGAATTTGCCCTGGGAATGGGGCCGTGCCTTTTGTCAACGGTGAAAAACGGCACGAAATATTCCCTGAAGCTTTTTCCCATCGGGGGCTCCTGCTCCATGCTGGGAGAGGATATGGACGATGACCGGCCCGGCACCTTTTATGCGGCCTCCGTTTTGGGGCGGATTTCCGTTGTGGCGGCAGGCCCGGTGTTTAATTTTATTATGGCCTTTGTCCTGGCGGTGATCATCGTGGCCCTGGTGGGGTATGACCCGGCCAAGGTCACCGTGGTGGAGGAGGGATCTGCGGCCCAGGAGGCCGGCCTTTTGGAGGGTGACGTGATCACGAAATTCCAGGGCTACCACATCGATCTGTACCGGGATTTGTACCTTTATCATTATTTGAATCCTGTGGAGGAGGGAAAACCCGTCCACATGACCGTGGAGAGAGAGGGCCGGGAGGTGGAGCTGACCTTCCTGCCGGATGTGAAGGTGCGGTATCTTCTGGGCTTTAACAGGACGGACACCTCCTCCATGAAGGTGGGCTCCCTTATCGGGGGAATGCCCCTGGAGGAAGCGGGGGTAAAGGCCGGGGATGTGATTACCGGGATCAATGGAATAGAAATCCCTGACGGAGATGCCTACGAGGCGTATATTGAGGAGCATCCCCTGGGGAAGGAGCCGGTGACCATTACCTACGAGAGGGATGGCCTGGAGTATGAGGCTCAGATCGTTCCGGGAGAGTACCGGACGGCCCTTCTGAATTTTGCCTGCACCCAGGGCTACGTCAGGGTCCATGGGCTCTCCGTGCTCAAGTACGCCGCCTTCGAGGTAAAATATCTGATCCGCTCCACCTTCCAGAGCCTGAAGGAGCTGGTGACGGGAGGGCTGGGCTTCCAGGAGCTGAGCGGGCCGGTGGGGGTGGTGGACGCCATCGGGGATACCTATGAGCAGAGCAAAAGCCAGGGTATGGGGACGGTGCTGGTGAACATGATGTACATGGCAGTGCTCCTCTCCGCCAACCTGGGAGTGATGAACCTTTTGCCCTTCCCTGCGCTGGACGGGGGAAGGCTGGTCTTTTTGGCGGTGGAGGCTGTCCGGAGAAGGCCGGTGAACCGGCAGGTGGAGGGAATGATCCATTTTGCAGGACTGATGCTTCTGATGCTTTTGATGGTGGTGGTCATGTACAACGACCTTCTGAAGATATTCTGACGATGCCCGAAAAGGCGGCCTGTTAAGGTGAAGGCTTGCGATATGTGAAATGTTTATAAAGATTGCTCTGGAAATATTGATACTCTCCACAAAAAATGATACAGTATCTCATAAGCTGCGGCGTTCACCTTTTTCTGGCGGGGCGGCAGCAGGTACAAAGGGTAACAGATAATGGAGGAAATGACATGAGCTTAGACGATAAAAAACCAGAGAAGCGTCCGCTGTACGTGTTTGCGCTTGTTGCGGCCGTGCTCATCCTGGTGCTGAACCTGATCGTGGTTCCCACCTTTCGGGAGAGAAGCATCCAAAAGACCGATTATACCAGCTTTCTGAAGAGCGTGGAGGCTGGGGACGTGCCCAAGGCGGAGGTACAGGACGCCTATATTTACTACGTTCTGAGGAAGGACGGCAGAGACTTCATCTGTAAGACGGTCCGCATGGATGATCCCAACCTGGTGGAGCGCCTCTACCATTACGGCACCAGCATGGAGGCGGTGGAGCCCCAGGGCCAGTCCCTGATCCTGAGCCTTCTGGCCGGATACGTGTTCCCCATCGTGATCTTCATCTTCCTTGGCCGCTGGCTGAGCAAGAAGATGATGAGCTCCATGGGAAACGGCGGGCCGGGAGGGATGATGTCCTTCGGGAAGAGCAACGCCAAGGTATATGTGAAGTCCACCAACGGCATCAAGTTTACGGACGTGGCCGGGGAGGATGAGGCGAAGGAGCTTTTGAGCGAGATCGTGGATTATCTCCACAATCCCCAGAAGTATGCGGACATCGGAGCCTCCATGCCCAAGGGGGCGCTCCTGGTGGGACCTCCCGGCACCGGAAAGACGCTTTTGGCCAAGGCCGTGGCCGGCGAGGCGGAGGTACCCTTCTTTTCCATCTCCGGCTCGGAGTTCGTGGAGATGTTCGTGGGTATGGGAGCCGCAAAGGTGCGGGATCTTTTTAAACAGGCCAATGAGAAGGCGCCCTGCATCGTGTTTATTGACGAGATCGACACCATCGGCAAGAAGCGGGACAATGGAGGCATGACTGGAAGCAACGACGAGAGGGAGCAGACCCTGAACCAGCTTCTCACGGAGATGGACGGCTTTGACGGCTCCAAGGGCGTGGTGATCTTGGCGGCGACCAACCGCCCCGATTCCCTGGATCCGGCCCTGCTGCGCCCCGGCCGGTTTGACAGGCGCATCCCGGTGGAGCTTCCAGATCTGAAGGGCCGGGAGGAGATCCTGCGGGTACATGCAAAGAAGATCAAGATCTCGGATTCCGTGCGCTTTGACGAGATCGCCAAGGCGGCGGCGGGAGCCTCCGGTGCGGAGCTGGCCAACATTGTGAACGAGGCGGCCCTGCGGGCGGTGCGGGACGGACGGCGGTTCGCCACCCAGGCGGACTTTGAGGAGAGCATCGAGGTGGTCATTGCCGGTTATCAGAAAAAGAACCGGGTGCTCTCCAACAAGGAGAAGCTGATCGTTTCTTACCACGAGATCGGACATGCCCTGGTGGCTGCGAAGCAGACGGACTCCGCTCCGGTGCACAAGATCACCATCATCCCCCGTACCTCGGGGGCCCTGGGCTACACCATGCAGGTGGATGAGACGGAGCATTACCTTATGAGCAAGGAGGAGCTGGAGAATAAGATCGCCACCTTCACCGGAGGAAGGGCGGCGGAGGAGCTGGTCTTCCACAGCATCACCACGGGCGCATCCAACGATATCGAGCAGGCCACCAAGATTGCCAGGGCCATGATTTCCCGGTACGGTATGAGCGAGGATTTTGACATGGTGGCCATGGAAAGCATGAGCAACCAGTATCTGGGAGGGGACGCCAGCCTTACCTGCTCCTTTGAGACTCAGACCCTTCTGGACAAAAAGGTGGTGGAGCTGGTGCGGCGCCAGCATGAGAAGGCGCTTCGCCTGTTAAAGGAAAATGTGGAAAAGCTTCATGAGCTGGCAAAGTATCTTTATGAGCATGAGACCATCACGGGGGAGGAGTTCATGAAGATCCTGAATGCGCCTGCCCCTCAGCTTCCGGAAAGGGAAGGGGAGGCCTGAGCCGAGTGGAGAAGGGAGCCGAGTGATGGATTGTCATACCGCAGAAGGGATGGTAAACCGATATATCAGCCATGATCTTCCCGTCAGCGATCTGGAGGAGTTCATCGACCACGTGAGGGGCTGTTCCTCCTGCTACGATGAGCTCCAGACCTATTTCATCGTCCACGAAGCCACGCAGAGGCTGGACGAGGACGAGGAGGAGCCGGTGCTGGATTTTCGGGAGCTTCTGGAGGAGGATATCCGAAAGTCGGAGCATTACATCCTGCGAAAAAAATTTACCCGCGCCGTTGTCGCAGTGGGGTGCTGTATACTCATTGCGGGGCTGGGCGGGAGTCTATTGTATGTGATCATGCAGCTCCTGTGACCCACAGGAGCTGCTTTGGCAGAAAAAGGGATCTTCCCCGCCCTTGCGGGGAAGGATCGGGGTACGGAAAGGGCCGTCACGGACGGTCCGGGGGCCTGTGGGCCCTTGGCCGGATATGGAAGGAAACAATGGAGGTAAAGGAATGAGCGAAAAAATATTGCTGATCGACGGGCACAGCATTTTGAACAGGGCCTTTTACGGCCTGCCCGACCTGACAAATTCCCAGGGAAGGCACACGGGAGCGGTCTATGGCTTTCTGAACATGCTGTTTAAGGTATTGGAGGAGGAAAAGCCGGACTACCTGACGGTGGCCTTTGACCTTCACGCCCCCACCTTCCGGCACAAGATGTACGCAGAATATAAGGGAACCAGAAAGGCCATGCCCCAGGAGCTGCGGGAGCAGGTGCCTCTGATGAAGGAGGTTCTGACGGCCATGGGGGTGAAGCTGGTGACCTTGGAGGGCTACGAGGCGGACGACCTTCTTGGCACGCTGGCCAGGCGCAGCGAGGGACTGGGGATGGATGTGACCATCCTTTCAGGAGACCGGGATCTTCTGCAGCTGGCCACAGAAAAGGTGATGATCCGGCTTCCCAGAACCTCCAGGGGGAAGACCACGGTGGAGGACTTCCGCCAGGATCAGGTGCTGGAAAAATATCAGGTGACGCCGCCCCAGATCATTGAGCTGAAGGCCCTCATGGGGGACTCCTCGGACAATATTCCAGGGATCCCCGGAGTGGGGGAGAAGACGGCCACGAAGCTGATCGTGGAATTTGGCACCATCGAGAACGCCTACGCCCATGTGGAGGAGGTCAAACCCAACAAGGCCAGGGAGTCCCTGAGGGAGCATTACGATCTGGCCTGCCTCTCGAAAACCCTGGCCACCATCCAGACGGACAGTCCCCTGGACTTCTCTTATGAGGAGGCCAGGCTTCACAGCCTTTACACCCCGGAGGCCTACGAGCTGTGCAAGCGCCTGGAGTTCAAGAATCTTTTGTCCCGGTTTGACGCCGGCGCAGAATGCACCCCGGTCCCAGAGTTCTTTACCTGTCAGGACGAGGAGGGCTGGGAGGCGCTGCTGCAGAAGGCCAGGGAATGCGGGACGGCGGGAGTCGCCCTCATGGCGGACCGGGAGGAGGTTTACGGGCTGGGCCTTGCCCTTTCCGGCCAGGAGGTCTACTACGTTCCGGCGGGAGGGCAGCTTGCGCCGGAGGCCATTGTCCAGGGCTTGAGAGATCTGGGAAGGGACTGCCTCTTGTGCTCCCTGGATCTGAAGTCCATGCTGAAGCACGTTCCCCTGGAGGATCAGGAGAAGGTGTTTGACGCAGGGGTGGCGGCCTATCTTTTGAATCCCCTGAAGTCCTCCTACACCTATGATGATCTGGCAAGGGAGTTCCTGGGGGGAGTGATCCTGCCCTCCCGGGAGGAGCTTTTGGGGAAAACCTCCCTGAAAAAGGCGTGGGAGGAGGAATCCCAGGGTCTGACGGCCCTGGCCTGCCATATGGCCCGCACCGCCCTTTCCTGCTGCGGCCCCCTTGTGAAGGCCCTGGAGGAGACGGAGCTGTGGCCCGTTTACCGGGATATTGACCTTCCCCTGGTATTCACCTTAAATTCCATGGAGATGACGGGGATCGCCGTCAAGGGGGAGGAGCTGAAGGCCTACGGAGACCGCCTGAGCGTTCGGATCCAGGAGCTGGAAAAGGTGATCCACAGCCAGGCGGGAGAGGAATTTAACATCAACTCTCCCAAGCAGCTGGGAGTGATCCTTTTTGAAAAAATGGGACTGCCGGGAGGGAAGAAGACGAAGACCGGGTATTCCACGGCGGCGGACATCCTGGAAAAGCTGGCCCCGGATCACGCCATTGTGGGAAATATCCTGGAATACCGCCAGCTGACAAAGCTGAAATCCACCTACGCCGATGGCCTGGGCAAGGTGATTGAGAAGGACGGGAGGATCCACTCCACCTTCAACCAGACCATCACGGCCACGGGACGGATCAGCAGCACGGAGCCAAACCTGCAGAACATTCCCGTCCGCATCGAGCTGGGAAGGCTGATCCGCAAGGTCTTTGTGCCAAAGGAGGGCTGCGTGTTCCTGGATGCGGACTATTCTCAGATCGAGCTGCGGGTGCTGGCCCATATGTCCGGGGACGAAAAGTTGATCCAGGCCTACAAGGAGGCCCAGGACATTCACAGGCTGACCGCCTCCCAGGTCTTCCACGTGCCTTTTGAGGAGGTGACCCCTCTCCAGAGGAGAAATGCGAAGGCCGTGAATTTCGGGATCGTGTATGGCATCAGCTCCTTTGGACTGAGTCAGGATCTGAGCATTACCAGAAAGGAAGCGGCCCAGTATATTGACAAGTATTTTGAGACCTACCCCCGGATCAAGGGATTTCTGGACGATCTGGTGGCCCAGGGAAAGGAGCAGGGCTACGTGTCCACCATGTTTGGAAGGAGGCGGCCCGTGCCGGAGCTGAAGTCCAGCAATTTCATGCAGAGATCCTTTGGTGAGCGGGTGGCCATGAACTCCCCCATCCAGGGCACGGCGGCCGACATCATCAAGATCGCCATGAACCGGGTCTGCCGACGCCTGAAGGAGGAGGGGCTGAGCTCCCGCCTGGTGCTGCAGGTCCATGATGAGCTGCTCATTGAGACGAAAAAGGAGGAGCTCTCCCAGGTGTCAAGGCTTCTGGAGGAGGAGATGAAGGGAGCGGCCGACCTGGCGGTGGAGCTGGAGGTGGACATGAACCAGGGAGAGAACTGGTATGAGGCAAAATAGATGAGGAAGATCGGGATCACCGGAGGGGTGGGCGCCGGGAAAAGCACGGTGCTGTCCTATCTGGAAAAGGAATGGGGGGCCTTTGTGCTCCAGGCGGATCAGGTGGGGCACCTGGTGATGGAACCGGGGGGCGAATGCTACGATCCCGTGATCCGGCTTTTTGGAAAAGAAATCATAAAAAACGATAAAACTATTGACCGGAGTATGGTTTCCGATGTAGTATTTTCTAGGCCGGAGCTTCTGGACAGGCTGAACGGCCTGATCCATCCGGCGGTGAAACGGTACATCCTTTGCGCCATGGAGGAACAGGAGAAAAAAGGCTGCCCCCTGCTGGTGGTGGAGGCGGCCCTGCTTCTGGAGGAGCATTATCAGGATTTTCTGGACGAGGTCTGGTATGTTCACACGGAGGAGCCGATTCGCATCCGCCGGCTCATGGAGAGCCGGGGATATTCCCGGGAAAAGGCCGAGAGCATCATCAGGAACCAGGCGTCGGTGGATTTTTACATGGCCCACGGAGATTTCGTGGTGGAAAACAATGGAGATCTTGCCGGAACCTGCCAGAGGATCCGGGAGAGGCTCCTGGAAACAGAAGGGATAAGAGAAGCATGAGATTTTGCAGCATCGTCAGCGGAAGCAGCGGAAACTGTATTTACGTTGGTTCAGAGAGGACTCACGTGCTGGTGGACGCGGGGACCAGCGGGAAGCGGGTGGAGCAGGGGCTGAACGCCCTGGAGCTCACAGGAAGGGATATCGACGGGATCCTGGTGACCCACGAGCATTCCGATCACGTTCAGGGGCTGGGAATCCTGGCGAGGAAGTATCAGGTTCCCATCTACATGACGGGAGGGACCAGGGATGCCGTCAGCCGTATGAAAAGCCTGGGAAGGATGGATCCTGAGCTTTTCCACGAGATCCGGGAGGACGAGCCCTTTGTCATAGGGGATCTCTCGGTACGGGCCTTTACCCTCCCCCACGATGCGGCCCAGCCCGTGGGGTATCGCCTGGAATGCGGCGGCCATGCCGTGGGCATCGCCACGGATCTTGGAAAGTACAACGACTATATCGTGGAGAACCTGCAGAGGCTGGACGGCCTTTTTTTGGAGGCGAACCACGACGTGCGGATGCTGCAGGTGGGGAGGTACCCCTATTATCTGAAGCAGAGGATCCTGGGGGATCGGGGGCATCTCTCCAACGAAAATGCGGGGCGGCTGCTGGGCAGGCTTCTCCACGACGGCCTAAAGGCGGTTTTTCTGGGACATTTGAGCAAGGAAAACAATTATGAGGCCCTGGCTTATGAGACGGTCTGCCAGGAGGTGACCCTGGGGGACAATCCCTATCATTCCCGGGACTTCAAGATCCAGGTGGCAAAAAGAGACGAGATCTCGGAGATGGCTGCGGTGTGAGCCGGGCTTTTTCCCGTGAGCCGGCCCCAGGGGCGGCGGGCTCTTAGAGTAGGACGAGAGGAAAGGAAGAACATCCATGAAGAAAACGATCATCACGGTAGTAGGAAACGACACGGTGGGCATTATTGCCAAGGTCTGCACATACCTTGCGGACCACAACATTAACATCCTGGATATATCCCAGACCATCGTGCAGGGGTATTTCAACATGATGATGGTGGCGGACACCAGCAGCTGCAAACAGGATACGGCCACGCTGGCAAAGGAGCTGAGGGATCTGGGAGATCGCATCGGCGTGGTGATCCACTGCCAGCATGAAGACATTTTCAATAAAATGCACAGGATCTGAAGGCATGGCAGAGACATCCTGGGATTTTTGGGAGAGGGTATATGATAAATATTTTTGAAGTAAATGAGACGAACAAAATGATCGAGCAGGAGAACCTGGACGTGCGTACCATTACTCTGGGGATCAGCCTCCTGGACTGTATCGACAGTGACCTTGACAGACTGAACCAGAAGATCTATGACAAGATCACCACCAGGGCGAGAGATCTGGTGGCCGTTGGGGAGAAGATTTCCATGGAGTACGGGATCCCCATCGTCAACAAGAGGATCTCCGTCACCCCCATTTCCCTGGTGGGCGGAGCGGCCTGCCGCTCGGCGGAGGATTTCGTGTCCATCGCCGTGACCTTGGACAAGGCGGCTAAGGAGGTGGGCGTCAACTTTCTGGGAGGCTATTCCGCTTTGGTGAGCAAGGGGATGACTCCGGCGGAGGAGATGCTCATCCGCTCCATTCCCCAGGCCCTGGCCGCCACGGAGAGGGTGTGCAGCTCCGTCAATGTGGGCTCCACGAAGACGGGCATCAACATGGACGGGGTAAAGCTGATGGGAGAGATCATCCTGGAGACGGCGAAGGCTACCCAGGCTCAGGATTCCCTGGGCTGTGCCAAGCTGGTGGTCTTCTGTAATGCGCCGGATGATAATCCGTTTATGGCGGGCGCCTTTCACGGCGTGACCGAGGCGGATTCCGTCATCAACGTGGGCGTCAGCGGCCCCGGCGTGGTGAAGACGGCTCTCACCAAGGTGAGGGGAGCGGACTTTGAGACTCTCTGTGAGACCATCAAGCGCACGGCCTTCAAGGTGACCCGTGTGGGGCAGCTGGTGGCGCAGGAGGCGTCCAAGCTTCTGGGAGTGCCCTTTGGCATTGTGGATCTGTCCCTGGCGCCCACGCCGGCCGTGGGAGACAGCGTGGCGGAGATCCTGGAGGAGATCGGACTTGAGCGGGCGGGAGCTCCGGGGACCACGGCCGCCCTGGCCCTTCTCAACGATCAGGTGAAGAAGGGGGGCGTGATGGCGTCCACCGCCGTGGGCGGCTTGAGCGGAGCCTTTATACCGGTCAGCGAGGATCAGGGGATGATCGATGCGGTGAATGCGGGGGCCCTGACGCTGGAGAAGCTGGAGGCCATGACCTGCGTCTGCTCCGTGGGCCTTGACATGATCGCCGTGCCGGGAGACACAAAGGCCTCCACCATCTCAGGCATCATCGCCGACGAGGCGGCGATCGGTATGGTAAATCAGAAAACGACGGCGGTGCGCCTGATCCCCGTGATCGGAAAAGAGGTGGGCGAGACCGTGGAGTTTGGCGGCCTTCTGGGCTATGCACCCATTATGCCGGTAAACCAGTTCTCCTGCGAGGCCTTCGTGGAGAGGGGCGGCAGGATCCCGGCGCCGATCCACAGCTTCAAAAATTAAGGGTTGACATTTTCGCATCACTGTGCTAAAGTAAAGCACATCAAAGGACAAACCGATGAGAAAGAGTAGTAGACATGCCGGCGACATGACAGAGAGCGGGGCGGAGGTGGAAGCCCGTATGGAGCAGCTTGTTGAATGGCCTTTCGAGGGCGGCCCGAAACTGTGGTACACCGGAGTAGGCGCCGACGGGAACCGAACCCGTTACCAATCAGGAATGTATGTTTGTACATGGGAAAGTGGACGTAAGGTCAATTTGAGTGGTACCGCGATAATAAGTCATTATTACCGTCTCAAGCAGGAGATATGCTTGGGGCGGTTTTTGTTTGCGCAGGCAGCCGCAGAGGCGCACCTTCGCAGGCGCTTCGCCGGGACAGGAAAAGCCATCTTCCCCCTAGATTGGACTGTGGGGGGAGGGAAGACTTCCTGCTTTTTTGTGAAGATTGCGGGATCAGCATTCTTTCTCACGGACGACAGGGACGGGGGTTCCCCAAAATATGACAGGAAAGTGATGAGAGGAGAAATCAAAAATGAAAAGAAAAGCAATGACAATCGTACTTACCGCAGCGGCAATGGCAATGGCAGCGACAGGGGGAGCAACCCTGGTATATGCGGAGGATACCTACAAGGTGGGCATCTGCAATTACGTGGACGACGCATCCCTGAACCAGATCGTGGACAACATCCAGGAGCGCCTTTCGGAGCTGGAGGAGGAAAAAGGGGTGACCTTTGAGATCTCCTACGACAACTGTAATGCGGATGCCAACGTGATGGAGCAGATCATCACGGACTTCCAGGCGGACGGCGTGGATCTGATGGTGGGGATCGCCACACCTGTGGCCATGCGTATGCAGGCAGCCACCGAGGGGAGCGACGTGCCGGTGGTGTTCTCCGCAGTGACGGATCCGGTGGGAGCAGGCCTTGTGGAGTCCCTGGAGGCTCCGGGAGCCAATCTGACCGGCACCTCCGACTATCTGGACACGGCTTCCGTCATGAACCTGATCTTTGCGGCGAACCCGGAGGCAAAAAAGATCGGTCTCTTGTATGACATCGGACAGGACGCTTCCACTGGGCCCATCCAGGCGGCGAAGGAATATCTGGACGAAAAGGGGATCGAATACGTGGAGCGCACCGGAACCACCACGGACGAGGTACAGCTGGCGGCGGACGCGCTGGTGGCGGACGGAGTGGACGCCGTCTTTACCCCCACGGACAACACCATCATGACGGCGGAGCTTTCCATCTATGAAAAATTCATCGATGCGGGCATCCCCCACTACACGGGAGCGGATTCCTTTGCCCTCAACGGCGCATTCTTAGGCTACGGGGTGGATTACGCAAACCTGGGAAGGGAGACGGCGGACATGATCTCAGAGATCCTGGTAGAGGGAGCTGTTCCTGCCGAGACGGGGGTGAAGACCTTCGACAATGGTACCGCCACCGTGAACACGGAGACCTGTGAGGGCATCGGCTTTGATTTTGAGACTATCAGAGAAGCCTTTGAGCCGCTGTGTACGCAGGTAAACGAGATTGTGACGGCCGAGAGCTTTGACGAGCTGGAGGGCTGACGCCCATGCGGCCTGTGGCTGGCCGCATGAGGGGCTGTAAGCCCGATCCGCTGGCTTTTTCTTCCCCCGTTTTGACAACGGGGGAAAAGACGGATTTCAGGAGGAAAAAATTGTGACCATCAGTACCATACTTACCCTTGGGGAGACGGCCTTGAAGCTGGGACTGATCTGTTCCCTGGCTGTTCTGGCCCTTTTCCTCAGCTATTCCATGCTGAATGTCTGCGACCTCTCCACGGACGGCTGCTTCACTCTTGGGGCGGCGGTGGGGGCGGGGGTGGCCATCAGCGGACATCCCTACCTATCGATCCTGGCCGCCATGCTGGCCGGTGTCTGCTCCGGCTTTGTCACAGCTTTTCTGCAGACGAAGCTGGGTGTGGACAGCCTGTTGGCCGGCATCATCGTGAACACCGGGCTTTACTCGGTCAACATTGCGGTGATGGGAGGCTCGTCCCTTCTGAACATGAACCGGACGGAGACGGTGTTCACCATGATGAAGGAGGTTCTAAAGGAGACGCCTCTGGCAGGCAGGTCGGACATCTTGGTGGCCCTCATAGGAGTGATCCTGGTGATCACCTTTTTGGTATTCTTCCTAAAAACCCGTCTTGGCCTTGCCATTCGGGCCACGGGAAACAATGCGGACATGGTGCGGTCCTCCTCCATCAACCCTGTGTTTACCACCATTGTGGGGCTTTGCGTGGCAAATGCCTTTACCGCCCTTTCCGGGTGCCTGCTGTCCCAGTCCCAGAAGTCGGTGGACATCAACATTGGCCAGGGCATGGTGACCATCGCCTTGGCCTCCCTCCTCATCGGAGGGACCCTGATGGGAAGGGGAGGGATCCTGGTGAGAGCCATTGGCATGGTGGTGGGATCCTTCGTGTTCCGCCTGGTGTACACCATCGCCCTTCGCTTCCACATGCCGGCCTTTATGCTGAAGCTGGTCTCCTCCGTCATTGTGGTGCTGGCCATCTCCGGGCCTTATTTGAAGCGTCAGTGGCCCCAGATCCGCAGGAGAATGACCCATCAGGCAAGGAGGAGCTGACAAATGCTGAAGATCGAACATATTTCCAAAACCTTTAATCCGGGGACCGTCAATGAAAAAATGGCTATCCAGGATCTGTCCCTCCATCTGGAGAAGGGGGATTTTGTGACCATCATCGGCTCCAACGGTGCGGGAAAATCTACCCTGTTTAACGCCATCTGCGGAGATTTTTTTACGGATTCCGGTTCTGTGATCCTGGATGGGAAGGACATCACCTTTTTGCCTCAGCATGTCCGGGCAAAAAGCGTGGGCCGTCTCTATCAGGATCCCATGCGGGGAACGGCCCCGGGGATGACCATTCAGGAGAACCTGGCTCTTGCGGCAGGCTCCGGCGGGTGGCTGTCCCATATCTCCAGGGCGGATCACCGGCGGTTCCAGGAACAGCTGGCGCTTCTGGACATTGGACTGGAGAACCGTATGTCTCAGCCGGTGGGGCTGCTGTCGGGGGGCCAGAGGCAGGCGCTGACCCTTCTCATGGCCACCATGAATCCGCCGAAGCTTTTGCTCCTGGATGAGCATACTGCCGCCCTGGATCCCGGCACGGCGGGGAAGGTGCTGGACATTACAAGACGGGTGGTGGAGGAGAACCAGCTTACCTGTCTCATGATCACCCACAACATGAAGTCTGCCCTGGAGCTGGGAAACCGGACTCTGATGATGGACGGCGGCAGCATTGTGCTGGACGTCAGTGGAAAGGAGAGGGAGGGCCTGACCGTGGACGGGCTTCTGGAAAAATTCAATGAGAGGGCCGGAAAGGCTTTGGATAACGACCGTATCCTCCTTTCCAGGACCAAATAAGAACAGCCGCCTTTGGCAGGGAAAAACCTCTGCCGGAGGCGGCTGTTTTTGAAACAGGATGTCCAAATTTCCCGGTTTCCATATCCAAATTTTAGCGTTTATACCCAAATTTTACTTGCCAAAATTCATATTGTTTTTTATAATAACAGACAAAAGACCGCCTGAAAACAGAAGAAGGGTTTGAAAAGAAATCTGTTAATTGTTGTTTGGGGGGCGGGATTTTGTATGGCAGCGGTATGCCGCAGGTGATGCGGCTTGCCGGAAGCACTATAAACAGGCTGCCGGAGGGAATGCATGGCTGTGGAAAAAGATTTTGACAGTCTGAAAAAGGCCTTGCGGCAGTCTCTGGAGACAGAAAGGAGAGTACGTATGAAGCGGAGAGTATTGGCGATGGCCATGGCCTTGGCCATGACATTCACTTCCCTGCCGGTGAACAGCCTGACGGCTGTGGCGGCAAGTGAATTCACGGACGGGCAGGATGGAATGGCTCCGTCGGAGGATCCCTTCTCATCACTGCCTGATGGGGAGCCAGAGGATCCTGCAGGTGTGGAGAACGGGGAGGCTCCGGAGGAGTCCGTGTCCCCGGGATCAGATACGTTCCCGGAGGCGGATGCGCTTCCTGAGGAGATCCTATTGGAGCAGCCCTTGGAGGATGTGACTGCGGGGGAGAGAGAGGGGATCCAGAATGTAGATGGAGAGGAGGCTCCCTCCGGTGATATCGTTGTGCCCGGTGAGGAGGGCGAAGCGGAGGAACCCTTAGCTCCTGAGGCGGATCCGGTTCCCCAGGATCCTGTCGTACCGGAGGAGGAGATCCCTTCCCAGGAGGAGGACAGCCCTTATCCTGCCCTGACGGAGGGTGCGGAGGTGACTGTGCGCATTACGGAGGAGGAGCCGGTGAGATGGTACCGGTTTACACCAGAGATTTCCGGAGTGTATACCTTGACCTCCTCTGGCAGCTACGATACCCTGGCTTCCGTTTATGAGGATCCAGAAGGGGAGGCTCTGAGGGAAAACGACGATGCGTCTGACTCAAATTCCAATTTTGCCCTCAGCTATGCCCTGGAGGCGGGAAAAACCTACTACTACGCCGTGCAGATGTGTTACGAGTTCATGAAGGGCTCCTTCGATATCTGCGTGGACTATACGAGGCGGGCCGTAAAGGAGGCAAAGATTGCATCCTATCCTCAGAGGGTGTATTACCGGGAACTCAATACCCCGAACAACACTACTAGGGTGAGCTATTTCGGGTTGAGCCTGGACGTGGCGTACACGGACGGGACGGTGGAGAATGTCTCTTATACTTATGGAAGCAGTGGTCTGCGGGTCACAGACAATGTACAGACGGAGACTCTTGGCACCGGTGAAAGAGTGTACGTGCCCGGCACCTATACGGCCACCGTCACGTACGGGGAATGCGTCCTGGAGTATGAGATCCAGATCAAGACTTTTGAGGAGATGCCGGAGCTGATTCTGGATGAGACCGTCACCAGTGCGGCGCCGGAGCTCTATGAATATTATAAGATCAATGTGGCCGAGGCCGGAGAGTATGAGGTTCAGACCATGCTTGACCTGACGGGGGGATCTAATTCCGATGATACCGTCGAGCTGCGAGATGAAAATGGGGTGATTGCCTCGGTGGTGAATGATTCTAGTTCTTCCTCTCATGATGGGGGATATTCAGGAATACGTCTGCGTGTTTATTCCCTGGAGGCCGGCAAAACCTATTATGTAAGGCGGTATTGGTCCTATCGTGTTGGCTATGGCTCATCGGTGCAGTCTTCTGTCCGGGCCTCAAAGATTGCTCCCATGACAGAGGGGGAGGAGTTGACGGGGACGGAGCCAGGTTATTATGTCAGGAGCTTTGTGCCGGATGTGTCTGGTGTTTACCAGGTAAAACAGACTGGCCAGGGATATACGGGCTGGTCCTTTGGGGTGACCGATCTGTCTGGGAACACGGCCTCGTTATCTGACGGTTATTATAGTGATGGTGACGGGTGGTACAAAGAAGCATACCTGGTTCAGAGCCAGAGTTACCTGATCTATTATCCGTACCTCGGAAATGAGGCGGCCAGTACGGTGAGTATCCAGCTGAAAGCGGATGATGCCCATATACTGGCGGAGGGCGGCGAGTTTTCCCTGACGGGAACCGGCCAGAGACAGGTGGTGTATGTAAAGCCGGAACAGCCGGGGCTTTACTGCCTGGAGCTGGAGATGGAGACGGGAAGCGAAGAGGAATGGGGATACTTTTATTTGAGCGGCGGCTACTCTTATTTCTATGAGAGCGGCTTCAAAAATGATGGGAAGACCTATTATCGTGTTGTGAGGATGACGGGACAGGTCTGCCGGGCGAAGATAGATGCTTTCTCCATTCCGAAAGGGGAGAGCGGGACGATTCGTCTCACAAGGCTTCCCAGTGTGACAGGGTTCGAGATCAGCCAGTATCCCAGAACAGAGTATGGGGAAGGGGAGCGCTTTTATGAGGATTCTGGACTGGAGGAGCTGACCGCTCAGGCCACGTACGAGGATGGATCTCAGGAGGAGCTCTCCTGGGGCCAGGTCAGCGAGAAGACCGGCCTGTCTCTGAGGCGCGATTCAGGTGCCGAATACCTGGGCGTGAATCTGAAGCCAGGCAGCTACACGTTCCAGATTGGTTATCTGGATCAGAGCGCTTCTTTTAGGATCAAGGTGTCAGGGACGGAAGGAGAAGAAATGCCCTCCCTGACGGCGGGGATGCCGGTTTCCGGAAAGGCGGAGGAGACGGGACTTCTGAAGTACAGGTTTGTGCCGGAGACCAGTGGATTTTACCAGGTAAGAAGCACCATGTCCATGAAGGTGCTGGATGGAGCATGGGAGGAGGTTGGCCGGTCCGTGTCTATCGGTTCGGGCGTTTCGGAGGAAGCTTACCCCTACCAGACGGATTTGTGGCTGGAAGCAGGGGCTACCTATTATCTGTACGGTGATGTTTTCCTGGACAGAGATTATGGGGTGGCTGTGGATGCTGTCCCGGTATTGACGCTGGAGGAAGACTTCGACGTGGAGATACCTTACAGCGGAGGTGCAAGGTGGTATGCTTTCACCCCGGAGACACCGGGAATACATACCGTTTACTCCTATGATCTGACGGGTGACGCCTATGTGGAGCTGTATGACGCCGCAGGAAATCGCATTGCTTACAATGATGACGGCGGGGACGGTCTAAACTTTTGTTTGGAGCATTCTCTGGGGGCCGGGAAGACTTATTATTACAAATTCAGAATGTATGGTGGGGGAACAGGCTCTTACAAGGTGCATTTTCAGGGTGATACCCGGAACGCCACTGAGATGGAAATGGGCCGGACATATGAAGTGGACGCTGCCGGCTCTGAGGCGTGGTACCGCTTCACCCCCGAAGCATCGGGGATGTACACTGTGACCTCCGAAGGGGGACCTTACGAATATGCGTATTTGTACAAGGATTCTCTGACTTCGTATGTGACATCGGATTATAACGGCGCAGGGAATGGAAACTTCCGCCTGTCCTACTGGATGAAAGCCGGGGAAACCTTTTACTACAGATTTGGAACAAATGCAGAAGCGTCCTACCGTGTCCGTCTGCAGGATACGACTGTGAAAGACCTGTCCGTGGGTACGATCTACGAGTTGGCTCTGGCGAATCCCGGGGACGAAGTCTGGTATCGGTTTACTCCGGAAACGGACGGGAGGTTTGTGATCTATTCTACCAGCAGCGGATCCAATGTATACCCGGAAATCTACCTTTATGCGGAGGATCAATCCTCTTACATGGATTATGACGCTAATGGGGGAAACGGGGGTAGTTTCCTGTTGGGCTGTGACCTGACGGCCAATAAGACCTATTATTTCAGGACGAGGTCTAGATATAATCACACCGGAACCTATGATGTGCACTTTGAGGCGGCTCCGGAAACGCAGTCGGTGGCCGTGGCGGCATCGCCTTCCCGGATCTACTGTGAGAATATGGAGACGTCTGTTGATTATACCGGTCTGGCCATGGCGATCACCTACCAGGATGGTACGACCGAGTCTTTGTCCTACGGAAGGAAGAGCCCTCGTACCGGGAGAACGATCACCGTAACCGAACCGGAAGGAATGTGGGAAGATGACAGGTTGAAGGCTGGAACTCATGCGCTGCAGGCCATCTACGATGGGAAGGAAGCGGAATTTTCCGTGGTAGTGAAGGGCGCTGACGAGATGAGATCCTTTACTGGAAGCCTCTCCGGAGCGGCCGCTGATTTTCAAAATGATTCCATGAAATTTTCGGTGGAGTCTGACGGCTATTACATACTCCGGACAAAATACAGCTCCGTGACGCTGGAAGCGAAGGTTTACGATACAGAGGGAAATCGGAAGTATCCCTATAAAAGTGACTATTCCTACTATGGAGACGATCGGCATACATATGAGGTTTTAAGATTGCAGGCGGAGGAAACCTACCTGCTGGTGCTGGAGGGAACTCCGGGGGCCGAGGGAGACTATGAGGTGGTCCTGGAAGCGGCGGATCCCCTTTCGCTGACCGCAGTGGATGAGGGGATTTGGGGGACTTATGGGAAGCTGTATTCCCTGGAGATCACGGAGTCAGGCTACTACTCTTTGTCCTCCGACCTGGATGTGACATCAGGCTATTTGGATCTGGATTGCTTCAAGGAGAATGGCAGTGGTTGTTCGTACATCGATTACCGTTCTGGAAATGGCCATTATCAGAAATATTTTTATCTGAGGGAAGGGAAGTACTTTGTCCTGTCAAAGGGAAATTCTTTTGGAGTGGGCTATACCCTTTCGGCGTCCAGGATTGCAGCGCCTCTGCCGCTGGATACGGAGGAGACGGGCACCCTGTCGGAGAGCTTCACTCTCTTCACCTTTACACCCTCCCAGTCGGGGAACTACACGTTCTCATCCACGGTAACCGGGGCGAATGCTTATTATGGCTCCGCACAGATTTCTGTGTATGAAAAAGGGAGCTCCATCGGATACGGAACGGGGAGTAGTGGGTACGACGGGGAGCTGGGTGCTTATCAGGCTTCTTATTCCATGGGGGCGGCTCTGACGGCGGGAGAAGAGTATCTGGTTCGGCTATCTTCTTCATCATCATCGTATGCAGGGGCAGAATACACCTTGCGTGTGAGCCTGACTAGAGAGGTGGCCAGTCTGGAGCTGGTGAATGCTCCCAAGCAGGTTTACTACTACAAGCTGGATCTCCTTACCAGGGACACGGATTTGGGATCAGGAACCTCCGTCAAGGTGACTTATACCGATGGGACGGAAGAGACCTTGTCTAGTTATGGGACCAGTGCAGTCAGCGGGCAGCGTTACACCCTGAGACTGCCTGAGACTGCCAAGTACAGCGCTTCCGGATATGTTCTGGCGGGAACCTGGAATGCCCAGCTGACCTACCTGAACAAGACCATCTCTGTTCCGATCAAGGTAAAGACCATTGGCGTCATGCCCAGCGTGGAGTTTAATGAGAGCGGGCAGGGCAGCTACTCCGGGATTTCCGAGGGAGAGGACGGCTCCGGGTATGTTCGTTTCGTGGCCCCGGAGGACGGCTTCTACAATCTGACCCTGGGAGCGGAAAGTGGCTCCGGTATCAGATACTCTGGTATTTTAAATGGCGCCTACGACAGCTACCGATATACAACGGAGGACGTATCCTCAGAAAGCAGGGCATTGGTCAACACCTCTGTCTATGTGAGGGAGGGGCAGCCCTGTTATGTAAAGTACCAGCGAAGCGAAGTGGGGGAAGTGGCCCTCAGCGTGGAGCGGGCTTCCGACAAGGTGATCACGGAGCTGATTCCCGGGAAGGAGGAGACGGTTTCTATTGAGAAAGGCGGAGACGCAAAGTGGTTTTCCTTCACTCCCACCTCCTCGGGCCGTTACCATCTGAACAGCCTGGATGCGGGCAGAAGTATCCGTGCAGAACTGTATCTTTCTCCGGATGACTCCAACTATCAGGCCTCCGCAGATAGCTATTATTATTCCAGTTACAACAATACCAACGGTTATGATCTCCGGCTGTCCTACGACTTGACGGCGGGAAAGACCTATTACTATAAAACCGCTTATTCCTATGATTCCTATACCGGTACCTACCGCATGGTTTTGGTGAAGGAGTCCAGGGCTAAGAGCCTGGAGCTTTTGACGGAGGGGCAGATTTACTGCAGCAGCCTTCCAGGATTCGTGGCAAACAGCTTTGCAAACCTGGAGTTCCAGATTACCTATGAGGACGATACCACGGAAACCATGACCTTTGGCTACAAGGGGGGAACCCAGAGGAATTATAGCCTTCAGGGAAGGCGGATCAGCTATGACGCTCCCTCCTTCTCCAACGACGACGGCACGCCCATCGAGGATGGAATGTACACTGTAAACTTCCATTACGACGGGGTGAGCTGCCAGGTGGACGACGTGCTGGTGTGTGCCGTTTCCGGTCTGGACTCAGCCCAGGGAACCTTCCAGGCGGAGATCGGAGCGGGAGCCTACAAGTATTACCGGTATGCGCCGGAGGAAAGCGGATATTACCGGGTGATGGCGTCTGGGCGCACTTCCTATCCATCCGTGGTGATGTTTGACAAGTACATGCAGGAGATAGCGCCTTTGTACACCAATTCCTATCTGAAGAACGGGGCGTACAGCCGGGTATGCGTTTACAATCTGGGAGGGATCACGGAGACAGGGGACGGTTATTGCCTCCGCCTTGGAAACAGTTCCTCCGCCGCTATGAGCGTGGGATGTACCCTTGAAAAGATGTCCCAGGCCACCGACCTTCAGGTCAGCTCCTATCCTCAGTTGGATTACTATCTGGGTGTGGATTCTTCCTTTGCCCCCGATGGGCTGGCCCTTCTGGTCACCTATGGGGACGGCACAACGGAGACTCTGTCCTATGGAGATAACAGTACGGTAACCGGCCTGAGTCTGGAGGTGCAGGTGGGCGACAGCGTGGATGGCAGCCTATACCTGGGAAGCAGCGGTTCTAAGATCGTGCTGGTTCGCTATATGGATCAGACTGCCTCCCTTGAGATCAACGTGAAGGATCCGGCGGACGTTGGAGAAATGACAGATACAGCGGCCGTGTCAGGAGAAATTGCCACGGTGCGGGATTATGCGTACGTGAAATACACGGCTGCGAAGAGTGGCTTCTACGATTTCATGCTCACGGGAGAGGGGACTGTTCCCTACATTTCCTACATCAGGAACGCCTCCTATACGGAGCTGGAAAGCTTTGATTATTACAGCGGTGGTGCCCGTTACGATTCTTCTCTCACTGCATTGGGGAATCGGAGCACCAGACATTACCTGGTATACCTTCTGGAGGGCAAGACCTACTATATGAAGGGATATTTGACTGAGAACGGTCAGCGCACCTCAGGCTCCTATGAGGCCTCTGTTGCACCTTTGGAGGATCTGAGGGATGCCAGCTGCGGCGGTACCCTGGACGGCGGCAAGACTGCTGTTTACCAGCTCACCGCATGGGCGGATGGCTATTATCAGTTTACTCTTCAGGGAGTGAACAACGGTGCAGTCCGTATCTACAACTCCAGCTTCAACGCCATCAAGGCCACCTACGGGGAGGAGGACGGACGGAAATATGCAGCGGCCAGGCTCCGGGCGGGGAACGCTTACTTCGTGGCCTGCGTCAACCAGGGAAGCGGCGAGACTGCTTATTCTGTACAGGCGGACAAGAGGCCGGAGGTGACGTCCATCTCCATCGCCCAGGAACCGGAGAAACCGGTTTATTATGCGCAGTTTGAGAACAGCGTGAATCCGGGAGGACTTGTGGTGGCTATCCATTATGCGGACGGCACCCAGGAGGAGCTGGCCTACGGTGAGTCCAGCCAGTGGGGACTTTCCCTTTCCCTGGACACCACCACCATCCAAAAGGATGAAAACGGGAACTTTGAGACAGGCACCCAGACGGTTGGGGTGATCTACCTTGACAAACGGGCTTCCTTTACCATCGAGGTGCAGGACTTTGACATTGCCTCCGCCCTTGCGATGGAGGCGGAGAAATGGGAGGACGTGGATCTGTCGGCGGGAGCCTCTGCATTCTACGTATTCACCCCGGAGAAGGATGTGGAATACCGTTATTACTCCCATGGAGATGCTGCCGTAGTGGGCTACATCTATGACAGCGGATACGATCTTCTGACTTCCGGAACCGGCGGGGGAGACAAGGACTTCTCTTTGAGCTGTGAGCTCAAAAAGGGAGAGAGCTACATCCTTCGGGTGAGGGGACTTTCTGCGAAGGCTCCTATTTCCACCAAGGTTCGGGTACACGACACCACAGCCTGGATAGAGGTGACCAGCCTGAGTCTGGCACAGGACGAGATGATCCTGGGAAGCATCGGGGAAACGCAGGCGTTGACCGCCATCGTGAAGCCTGACAATGCAGATTATAAGGATCAGATCTCCTGGACCAGCGCAGATTCACAGATCGTATCTGTGGATGAAAAGGGCGTGGTGACCGCTCAGAAGGAGGGGGAGACCACCGTTACTGCCACGGCGGAGGACGGGGGATATCAGGCCTCCTGTACCGTGTATGTGGATCTGAAGGATCCCCAGCTGACGGAGGTATATCCGGCGGACAAAACGGTCATGGGTCCCTCGGCAAGCACCATGTGGATCTACGCCCAGGATAACGTGGGTGTGGAGAAGGTGACCGTAGAATACAAGAAGTCCACGGAGGCAGAATATACCCTTAGCGTGGATTCGGACAAGGACGAAGGGAATGGACAGAGCTCTGTCAACAAGGCGCAGCTCCCTGTGGGCGATGATTATTTCCAGGACGGAGATGAGATCAACGTTCGGGTGACAGCCTGCGACAAGGGCGGAAGGAAGAGTCAGCCTCAGGAGAGGACCTATGTCATTGACAAGAAGGCTCCTTCCGTGACCAATGCCAGTGCCGTGCATGATACAGATCTCCGAGCCGTGAAGGTTACATGGAAGGGAAATCAGGAAGAGGACATTTCTGGATATGCCATCTACAGGAAGGTGAAGGACGCCTCTGAGGATACCTACCAGTATCTGGGTACGTGCCAGGGATATGTAAATCAGGCAGATTACAGCTATGTAGATGACAAGGTGGAAAACAAGGATCAGGTTTACACCTACAAGATTGCGGCCAGCGATCAGAGAGGCAACACGGCGGAGTTTGTGCTGGAGAACACGGAAGTGACCCGAATCAACGAGGAACCGGTCATCCGGCTGAACTGCCAGTCCACCATGATATCTGGTGAGGCGTACGCCTTTGACCTGTCGGGCTCCACAGACGACGGCTCCATCGTAAGCTGGAGTGTGGACTATGGCGACGATTGGGCGGACGAGGGCCAGACGGGCCAGACCTCTTATACCCACACCTATACCCTTCCGGAGGGTACGGCCGACGCCGCTTACACGGTGAAGGTGACGGCAACGGATGATGAGGGGGCAAAGGCCACCCTGGAGAAGAGCGTACGGGTGGTGGATCTGGCGAATGCGTCCATGGTGACGGTGACCGTCGTGGATAAGCGCGGCCTGACCCTGGAGAATGCGCCTGTATACGTGAACATGGGAGAGGATACCCAGGAGAAGCTCACCACCGATGGCAAGGGTAAGGTGGAATACATCGCCCTTCCCGGGTTTACCACGGTGGGAAGCTACATGGAGGGCTACCTTCCCGTGAAACGGACGATCCAGGCGGAAGCTGGAAAGAAGGCGGAGGTTACCCTGGTTCTGGAGAAGAAGGATCTGGTGGAGGCTCGGTTTGAGAGTCACCGCATGACCCTGGACGAGATCCGGGATGCCGGGATCGACGTGAGCGATCCAGCCAACCATCACGTGGTGGAATACCAGGTGACACTGATGTATTCCACGGTGAAATTCCGTTACAACGGCAAGGGCGTATGCGATATTGAAGGCAGCGGCGATTATCACTACATCCCCTATGTGTTGGATGATGAAGTCATCGTGATCCTGGAGATTCCGGTAAAGGCTTCGATCCTGAAGGAATTTTATGGAGTGAACATGTACATCATCAACAACGCATCGGAGGATTTCAGCCTGCTGGACAACCATGTGAAGCTGAACGTGCCCGACGGACTGACTGTCATGGAGGGCGAGGGAGCTGCAGCAGTGGAAACGGACATTCCGGAGATTAAGGGTCAGAGCACGGAGCTGGTGACCTGGATCCTGCGGGGAGATAAGGAAGGAGAATACGACCTGACCGCAGACTACAGGGGAGTTCTCTCAGACTTTAACGAGCCGGTGTCTGCAACCTTCAAGAGCGACAAGAAGATTACGGTCTATGGCGTGAGCAACATGGAGATCACCTTGCAGATCCCCGAAAGCTTTACAGACGGGGAGTTCTACTACAACCTGGTGATGAGAAACAAGGGAGCCGGAAATGATGCGGATATGTATCTGCCGCAGCTGTCTGGAGCGGGGGATCTGATCCAGACCAAGTATACAAAGGAGGATGGAACAGGAGTATGCGTGGACGAGATGCCGGAGGTGCTCCGGGCAGGAGAGTCCATCACGAAGAATTACCTGATCACGGATCAGATTTATGAACAGCTTCATGAGAAGTACCCGGATTACGAAAGCTTCGTGTTCTACTTTAAGAATATGTGGATCGAAGAGGTCAGCAGCTATGGTATTCCGCTGATTGTGGAGTTTCTTACCTGGGAGGACATGAAGGCGACCTATGACAGCTATCGGGCACAGGTGCCTGAGGTGACGAAGCTGGAGGCTGTGGGAGCTGTTTATGGCTATAAAGAAGGCGATGCCTATCTGGAAGTGGAAGGAAAGGCAGCGGATGGTGCGGAGTACGATCTGAGCTATGAGTGGTACGATACCAGCTACGATACTCAGGACGCCCAGCCCATCGGGGAAGGATCCAGGTTTGTGGTTCCAGCCGGCCTTGACGCAGGCGAATACCACTATCACTGTGTGGTGATCGCCACCAGGAAGGACAACAAAAACAAAGCCCAGACCCAGTATCAGGATGTGGTGCTTACCATTGCACCAAAGCCGGTGACCCTGGTCTGGAGCGGAAACGAGACCCGAACCTACAATGGGGAGCCCTCCAATGTGACGGCGGCTGTAGTGGAGACAGGCCTGTTAGGAGAGGATACCTGCACCGTTACGGTGACAGGGGGCACCGAAGTTTATGCCGGAACTCATACGGCCACGGCGGCCTCCCTCAGCAATGAGAATTACGCATTGCCGGAGGAGAATACCTGCCAGTATGTCATTGAGCCCAAGGTGGTGACCCTGATCTGGAGCGGGAATGAGACCCGCACCTATGATGGGGAGCCCTCCAATGTGACGGCGGCTGTGAACCAGGAGGATCTCATAGGAGAGGATACCTGCACCGTGGAGGTGGACGGCGGCACTGAAGTTTATGCCGGAACTCATACGGCCACGGCGGCCTCCCTCAGCAATGAGAATTACGCATTGCCGGAGGAGAATACCTGCCAGTATGTCATTGACCCCAAGGTGGTCACCCTGATCTGGAGCGGGAATGAGACCCGCACCTACGATGGGGAGCCTTCCAATGTGACGGCGGCTGTGAACCAGGAGGATCTCATAGGAGA
>JAUNJL010000022.1 GCA_030533315.1 Eubacteriales bacterium | reverse complement strand
TTCACTTTGGCCCCTCCTCGTAAATAAAAATTTTCTCGATTGTCATATGGAAATATCCGGCAATTTTGAACGCCATGTAAAAAAGCAAGGATGTCATGGGCAATACCTTGCAGGATACCTGTGAATCCTGGATTGCGGCATCACAGACATTGCAGCCTTCCTCTCCGATCAAAAAATGCTGACCGCCGAAGAAGCTGCCTGCTCTTCACCAATCAGCATATTGACCTGCACACGCCATCTCGCGAAATACAACAATTTTCCAGGTTCCCCAGGTACCTGTAAACTCCCCGCAGCAGTTCAGAAATCTGAACCGTTGCGGTCTTTTTTACCCCTTTCCACGTTCACACAGAGAGAATCACCCGCCTGTGGGCCATCTCCCCGATCATCCATTCCTCATGTACGAAAAACAGCAATGCTTTTCCATTCTCCCCTGATTTCATTCCTGTTCCATACCTTTTTTCCATACGGATCGATCAGACACGCACTCCATAAAAGGCAGATGAACCTCCACAACAGCCCCGTAGTGTTCTCCCATATTGGAACAGAGCATCCCTGCCCTCTCCCCGTACATCAAAGCCAAACGCCGCCGCACATTCTGGAGCCCCACATGTTTTCTGCCATTGTAAATAATGGGTGTGTCATTTTCGACCGCACTTAATACTTCCTTAGAAAAACCATCGCCCGTATCAGAAACGCTGATGTACAGGTAGTCTCCGTCCTCATATTCTTCTTTCGTAATGTATAGGGAAATATCGATTTTGCGATCCAGCGAAACCTCGTGCACGATCGCATTCTCCACCAACGTCTGAAGCAAAAGCGGGGGAACTAAGGCGTTCTCTAAATCTCCATCCACAAAAACCTCATAGGAGAAGGCGTCCTCTCCATAACGGAGCTTCTGCATCTCCACATATGATGCGATATGAGTCAGCTCATCACGAATGATCCTTTGATTTTTAGAATCCTTCATCACATATCTCATATAATCTGCAAGCACCTCCGTAATCTTTACGATCTCTTTTTCCTGCTTTTCATCCGCAATTCCATGAATGATGCTTAGGCAATTCAGCAGAAAATGAGGACGCACCTGCTCCTGCACATACTCCAATTCGGCCCTTTGTTCCATGAGCTCCTTTTCGTAGACCGCAATCTTTAGAGATTGTATTTTCCGCAGCAATGTCCGAAACTTATCACTGGCAAATTCCAGCTCCAAAATATTGTTCTTACCGTTCTCATTCAAGAACTGCTCTTCATCCATATTATCCAAAGCGTCCACAAACTCTCTCATAGGCGCCATCACTTTCCCATAATATCCATAGGCAATCCCCATGCCAAGAAGAAGCAATATGGATATCAGGCCGATAAAGAGCATCTGCATCTTTAATACCCGCTCCAGCATACCGCTGCTCTTGAGAACATAGAGGTGGATTTCCCCCACCCATCCCAGCGGGTAAGAAAAAAGATATCCTTTCTTTCCAGACCGTATCTCCTGTTCATACGTCCGTTGGGATTTTTCCGGAAGGAAAATTTTTCCTTGACTGTTCTTCACAAAGGGAATCGCATCATACTTCTGGATCCCCTTTTGCAATATTTCCAAAATAGTGTTCAGATTGATGACGCACCCCATCGTTGTGCCGTCCCTCGTGTACCAGCTGATAATATATGATCCATTTTCGCCATAGATCATTTCCCAGCTTGTCGAAAGCGATTCCTCTTTCCCCCGCTCCTTTAAAACATCCAACAATTCCTGGTGCTCTTTGCTTTTCGCACTGTCTGAAAATATGACTCCGCTGTCCGTGATCAGCACCTCTGCCCTTTGTCCATAAACGTAAAAAAACTGAACTTCACTATAACGGATCTTTAGTATCCGGTTTTGTTCCATGATGGAAAACAGCATCTCGTAGTATTTTGCATCCCATGGACGCAAGGCTTCCGGAAGAAGCCCTATATCTTGATTACGCGCATGAATATAAACCAACTCACTGTTCATTTGCGAAATATCTCTATTGATCTGGCCAACATACAGCTCAGCGGTATCCTGGACATATTGTCTCAAAAGGGTTCTATTTTCCCTCACGCTCATTCCTAAAAATACAAGAAGCCCTGCCACAGCAATCCCCAGGGGGATCAGAAGCCGCAGAGACACCGTTCTTAGGCTCTGCACTTTTTTACGTTTTTTCTTATACATATGATCCTCGCTTCCAACGATCCTCTTTGGCTCCTACACAAGATCCATCCGTATTTTATCCGCATTTCATTGTTTTTTCAGCCATGTGGCCAATGCCTTCACGCATGCAGCCCCTGATGTTCCGTTTAGACAGCCCGGCCAAGGCCCAATCCTATTCCTGGAACACTTTGAGTACCTCAGCTCCTTTCACCCCGAATACAGGTATCTGTTCAATGGGCGCCGGCACAGTCACCCAGGTACCGCCTTTGTATTCTGTTCCCCTCCATACATCGATCCAGTTCTTTCCCTCGGGAAGGTAAACTCTTCGTTCCCTCGCTCCCTCCTCCAGCACGGGAGCCACGTATAAGTCCGGTCCAAACAGATAGGCGTCATCCACCTCCCAGCACTCCTTATCCAGAGGGAAATCATAAAATGCCGGACGCATCACCGGCGTCCCCTTCTCATGCGCTCTTTGCATCTGTTCTCTCAAATAATCCCGCAGCTTCTCTCTCAAAAATATGTAAAACCTGGAAATCTCTAAATTTTTCTCTCCAAAGCTCCACACCTCATTGTCACTTCCTGTCCCAATCACATCCTCCCCAAAATCCAGCTGCGGATTTCGGTTTCCATGCAGTCTCATCACAGGACAAAAACAAGCATATGCGAACCATCTGGCATATAGCTCCCGGAAAGCAGGATCATCCCCCCTGGCTCCGTGGAACCCGCCAATATCGGTCGTCCACCATGGGATCCCTGCAATAGCCATGGAGAGCCCCGCCCTCACCTGCCTGCCAAAGCATTCAAAGCTGCTGACGATATCTCCAGACCATACCAGCGCCCCATATTTAGCGCTCCCCGCCCATGCCGACCGTATTAACGTAATGGGCTTCTCCTCACCCAATGCTGTCATCCCATCGTAAAAACCCTTTAAGTAATACTTCGGGTAAATGTTTCCTGTCTCAAGCGTACTGCCTATCTGATAACGATAGTTTTCAAATTCATAGGTCGTGTACTCTGGCTCCGCCACATCCAGCCAGTACAGTCTTGCCCCCTGATCCCAATAATTCTTTTTTACTTTTTCCCATACAAATTCTCTCGCTTTTGGATTGGTAGCGTCAAAAAATACTTCGTTTCCTCCGCAAAGCATGGTAATGCGCACGCCTGCATCTGTACGCACCAAATATCCCTTTTCCAGCATCTCCTGATAGTACCTGGAATGAACATCTATCGTCGGCCAAATGGATACCATTAATCGGATCCCCATCTCTTCCAGCTCGCTGCACATTGCAGGAACATCCGGCCAATACTTCTCGTCAAAGCAAAACTCCCCCTGACAGGGCCAGTGAAAAAAGTCCGCAACGATCACATCCATAGGCAGCCCCAAGGCTTTATGGTGCCTTGCCACCTTAAGAAGCTCCTCCTGGGTGCGGTACCGCAGCTTACACTGCCAAAATCCCATCCCATACTCAGGCATCATAGGCGGCAATCCCGTCAACCTCATATATTCTTCCTGGATTTCTGCCGGACAATCTCCCGCAATCACGACATAATCCAATTCCTTCGCAGATCTCGCAATCCACTCAGTACCATTCTTTGCAAACATGACCTGTCCGACCGCCGGGTTGTTCCATAAAAAGCCGTATCCAAGACTGGAAAGATAAAACGGAACGCTGACCTGCGAATTTCTCTGCGCCAGTTCCAGGAGACATCCTTTCATATCCATTTCACTTTGCTGATACTGTCCCATACCGAAAATCTTTTCCTTCGGATTTGCCACAAACCGAGCAGTGATCTGATAATTCTCTCCAGAACAATGGCGATACTCTCTTCCCAAGATGTTCAAAGGCATACTCTTCTCATCCCGCAGGCGGCGAAAATGCTCCTTCAGCAATAATTCCCCGCCCTCACCATAAAACGAAAGAACACCTCCTGAATCAATCTCCGCCCGCAGCTTCCCATTTACGATCTTTCCAAAGGAGCCATCTGTCCCTTCATACATATTTGCGTAAGCGCCGCCCTCTGCATTTTCATCCCTCCATATTTCCACTTCAGCGGGATGAGGCTTTCCTCCTTCGAGAGCCCAGTCCATTCCCGTAAAACAAAAATTTTTCGACGCTCGTATGCGAAGAGCATTGTCCCCCCACGCTTCAATACACACCTGCTCGTCATCAAAACGATAATATAATTTTCCCTCTCTGCTTTCAAACATTTCTTTGTCCCTCCTTTAGTATAACACAGAAAGTCTCCTGTGAAACGAAAATCCCGCTCTCATGCGGCACTTGAAACAGGGGCGTCAGAAATTCTGCCGCCCCCCACTATCCCAAGGTTACTTACGATCCCTCATAAGACATTATTCCATATTGTTCTGGTATGCCTCATAAGCCGCTCTGTGAATGGACACCAGTTCCTCCACTCCCATCTGCTTGAGCTGCTCCATGTAGCTGTCCCATTCCTCTTCCACTCCACCGTTGACCACCCAGTTGGCATACTGAGCTTCACAATATTTGTAAACATCCGTGCCAATGCTATTGATTCGATTTAATTCATCCTCTGTATACTGCAGCATTGGAAGGCCTACGTTTTTATCATCTGTTACGTATTTGCCGTTGATCTCGTCCTCGGCAAGCTTGATCCCGTCTCCCTGATCCACAGGAAGCGTCACCTTTTGTGCAAACTCATCCGTCATGTATTTCGGTCCAAAATCCCGCATGGAGTGCGACCATGCAGAAGTGTCCAAGGAGCTTCCGTCCTCCGGAACCAAAACATCATACGTTCCATCTTCATTTTCCTGGATCTGATCGGGAATGGATCCATAGAAGGTCTGCATGGCAACAAGATCCGTATAAAACTCATCTGCCCACTGCAAAAGCTTCTCAGGATTCTCACATTTTGTCGTGATCAACAATTCCCTGTCGGAAAGATCCAAAAAGTTGGAAGCATTCTCCACGTAATGGTTTCCATCCGATCCTTCAACTGCTTCCAGAGGTACAAACTGAGAAGCGTTCGGTCCCGTCTCTGCATCTGCCGTCCACGCCGATACCAGACCCACCAGGGATCCGCCCTCCGCCTGGCGCTTCGCCGTAGCCATACTGGTTTCCTGCGTAAAATATTCAGGATCAAGAACGCCTGACTCATAAAGATCATGCATCCACACGACAGCGTCCTTGTAATTCTCCTCCATGGGCATAAATACCGGAACCCCTTCACCGTTCAAGCCCATGTAATTGTCAGCTCGGCTTACCATCGTCCCAAAGGGAAACAGGATATTCCTAAGGTCGCCGCTCAGAACATTCTGTCCCGCCGCCCCGGTGTACCCGATTTCGTTCGTCGGATCACCGTCGCCATCTGCGTCCTCCGAAGCAAACTTTTTCAAGGTCTCCGTCAGCTCATCTAAGGTCTTAGGCATCTCCAGATTCAGATTATCCAGCCATTCCTGGTTGATATAAAGAACAGTTCCGCAAACCTCCGGCCTCAAAGGAAGCTTCTTTGGCAAGCTGTAAATTTTTCCATCTCTATCCGTGGCAATGGCCCTAAGCTCCGGCGCCTTTTCCATCGCTTCTTTAAAGTTTGGCATATTCTCTTCGATCAAGTCCGTTAGTTCCAGAAAATAAGCCCTGTTTTGAGCCACATCCGTTGCATTCAAGCAAATGGAGCCAAAAAATGCGTCTGGAAGATCGCCTGATGCCAAAAGCAGAGACTTCTGCTCCGTCCAGTCGGCATTATAATAAACCTGCCACTCGATGTTGATGCCCACCTTGTCAGCGATCTCCTGCATAATCCCCTCGTATAAATAGTCTGTCGGCCATGTGTCTGTCCAACGAACCGTCGCTATCTTATACGTTGGTTTTTCTTCCGCCGCCGCGGAAACACCCGTCCCCAACAGGCTCCCCATTGCCATGGCACCTGCAAGCGTGATACTGAGTAGTTTTTTCCTTTTTTTCATCTCGTTTTCTCCTTTTCTTTGTGTATTTTTTATGTTTTCTTGGCGGCCTATTTCGGACCTTCAAAAACAGCCCGCCATTTACCCCTTAAGAGACCCCAGCATAACTCCCTGATTGAAATATTTTTGTACAAACGGATACATACACATGATAGGCGCTGAAGAGACGACGATCACCGCATACTTGATCAGATCCGCCATCTGCTTTGCTTCCAC
Organism: Eubacteriales bacterium; assembly: GCA_030533315.1. Next base: position 29,125 of record JAUNJL010000022.1, on the reverse strand, counting down.
CGCAGCAGCTCCCGTCGTCATTGCACTGATGGTCTGATTGCTGATCAAAATATTCCTCAGAATGATCTGGAGAGGCTGCAAGCCATCGCTGCGCAAGTAGATCAGTGCGTTAAAATAGGAGTTCCACTGTCCAACCGCCGCCCACAGAGCAACCACCGCAAGAATGGCCTTTGATAGGGGCAATACGATCCGCAAAAAGAAGCCTATATATCCGCAGCCATCCAGCTGCGCCGCCTCCCACAGCTCCTCGGGAATGCTGTTGCAGAAAAAAGTCCGGCCCACAATGATGTAATAAGGAACTACGGAGAAAGGAAGAACCATGACCCAAAAGGTATCCAAAAGTCCAAACTTGCTGACTGCCAAATAGGTGGGAATCAGGCCTCCTGTAAAAAACATGGGTACCAAATAAAAAAATGTCAATAGCTTTTTTCCATAAAGCTTTCTCCGAGATAAGGCATATGCCGTGGGAATGTTGACCACCAGGGTAATGGCCGTCCCCACAAGCACATAAAGAATCGTATTGCGATATCCAATCCACAGCTTCGCATATCCCGCCAACTCCTTATAAGCCTTCACGTTGATTCCCTTGGGGAGCAAAAACAATTCTCCATTTGAAACGACCGTCGGGTCACTCACCGATGCGATCACGATGAAATACATGGGATATAACGTAAGGATCACCAGGATCCCGGCAAATAAATACAAGACAAAATCAAAGATCCGATCTTCCTTTGTTTTTTTCATCTTTCTTTTTACTCGATTCATGAAAACATATCCCTTCTACACCAATGAGGTGTCACTTAGTTTTTTGGCTATCTGGTTCACAAGAACAAGCAAGATCAGGTTTATCAGATTGTTAAACAGTCCAATAGCCGCCGAAAGGCTGTACTGGTTGCTAATCAAACCCATTTTGTATACATACGTTGAGAGGATCTCACTGGTACTGCTGTTCAATGTGTTCTGCAGCAGATAAACCTTTTCAAAGCCAACACTCATCACGCTTCCCATCCTCAGAATAAACATCACCGTCGCCGTGGGCAGCAGGGCCGGAAGATCCACGTGGACGACCCTTTGCCACTTATTTGCACCATCCATCCTCGCCGCTTCGTAAAGTGTAGGATCAACGGAAGAAAGAGTCGCAATATACAAGATACTGTCCCATCCCACATGCTGCCATGCCTCTGTCCAGACATAGATGCTGGGAAATGCCGATGCAGAACCCATCAGGTTTGGAAGCTTTATCCCAAACAAGCCAACGATCTTGGCAATAATCCCCGTTGAGGGTGACAAAAACAAAATGATCATACCGCACATGACAACCGTTGAAATAAAATGCGGAAGGTATGTGGACACCTGAAAAAACTTTTTAAACCTCGCCGCCTTCATCTGATTGCACATCAAGGCCAGAACAATTGGCAGCGGAAAAGTCACCAGTATTGTATAGAAGCTGATCACCAATGTATTGCGTATTGTAGGCCAAAATTGATACGAACGAAAAAATTGGTCAAAATATTTGAAGCCGGCCCAGGGACTTCCCATGATCCCCAGTGCAGGTGTGAAGTCCTTAAATGCGATTATGATCCCATACATGGGATAGTATGTGAACAGCAAAAAAATCACAATGGAAGGCAGCATCAGCAAATATAAGGGCAGACTCCCCCTCACACCTCTACAGACACCCATTTTTTTCTTTTTTTCTTTTTGTCTCTGGTTATTCATATCCACTCCGATCCCATCCTTTGCATTCCCATATGTTCTCTCTACTAATTGTCTATATATTAGAGTAAAATTACATTTTTTACCACTATTTTTCCTCTCTTTAACTACAAAAAAAAGAAACGGTTTTCCCGTCCCTTTCTTTTTTCAGACATTTTTTTGATATCCCTTGTGTTCTTTTTTGTTAATCCTCGTCCTGTACTCATTGGGAGTGCATCCCGTCAGCTCGCGAAACGTTTTTGAAAAATATGAAAAATTATGAAATCCCACTTCTATTGCAATCCGGCTAACAGGAAGCATGGAATGCTCCAAATACTCCTTCGCCTTTTCAATCCTGCGTTCTGCGATGTATGCCGGGAGCGATACCCCCGTCTCCTTCAAAAATATTTTTGACAGATACCCTTCTGAAAGATAGACCGTCCGCGCCAGATCTGAACGGGAGATCGTTTGGCTCAGGTTTTGCTCAATATAGTCCTTCATTTGACGGACCACGTCCTTTTTGTCCGAGGAAGCGCTTTGGTTCGCATCCAGCTTCTGGAAAATATAGCTGATAAACTCTTTTGCGCCCACCATGGACAGCCTGGCCGCCTCCTCATAGCCAGAAAACTCTCCATGATCAAATATCTGCGAATAGTCCCATTTTCGTTCCCCCAGATAATGATACAGCATCTGCACCGTTCTTCTGAGAAACTCATCCAATGATCTCCTGCTCCATCCTCCTAATCGTCTCTGCCGTTCCACATACTCCAGCATATGCTCCTCTGTATCCAAAATACGATTCGTACAGCTTAGCTCCTTCTGCCAGGCCTCCCATGGCGCTTCAACCAGGGGCAGCCTTGAACGCTTCCAGCCCCCGCCATACAAAATGTAATCCTCATCCAAGACAGACTGCTCCTCCAGCTCTTCCAAGGAATCCCTCGCATTTCCAGCGTCCTTAAAAAACGTAGGGGAACCCAGATAAATGCCTACTCTGCAATCCAAAACCTTTCTAAGCTGTGCCATCAGTTCTTCCATGTGACTCAGCAGAGAGGACATATGCTTATCGTTATCCGGTTTTCCAACAACAGCCTGTTCAGAAACGGCGTCCGATGCCGCTCCGCAGTTCAAAACCATCATCCATTCAACGTCCCCTATGCGCACGAGCGCTTCCAGCGGACTTTTATGTAGTCGTTTCGACTGAAAAAATTCCTCTGATACATTGCGCAGGATAAAGTCATGAATTGCAACGTCCTTTTTTTCAATTTTTCTTCCCTCTGATTCCATCAGCCGGATCATCACAAAGCAAAAGCGATCCTCCTCATGGTAAATTCCCTTATTTATTCCGTCTGCAATGCAATAACCATCAGGAATCCTCCGAAGCAGCAGATCCTCCCAAACCTTTTTATTTTGCTCATCCTCCACGCAGACAGGACGCTTTTTCTTTTTCACCACATCCTTCAGGACTCTCTCCAGCGCCCTCTCCAGATCCGCATTGGAGATCGGCTTTAGCAGATACTCTTTTGAAGAAAGGCGCAGAGCCATCTGTGCGTAAGAAAAATTCGCATAGCTGCTCAGAAACACACATTCTATGTCCATTTTCTGCTCCCGCACCCACTCCAAAAGCTCCAGCCCGTTCCCCTGAGGCATATCAATATCACAGAGCAGCAGCTGCACTGGATATTCTTCCATCAATGTCCGCGCCTGGCGAATATTGTAGGCTGTCAAAACCGTGGTGATCCCCAATTTCTCCCACTTCATCGTCTTTTCCAGCTTCTGCACCAAAAGCTTATCATCATCCACGATCAATATGCTGATCCCCTGCATTTTTCCTCCTCCGCGAAGTCTCAAATCTCTCGTATGCCCTGATGGCATTGATGTAAGCGTTGTGCGATTTCCTTCCGATATCCTCCTTCTCGCCGCCCACGTCGTATCGCATCATTATTTTTGAAATATTACGCCCCAAGGCTTCCCAGGTCATATCCTCCCATTTCATGATGCGCTTTACCCTCATCAGGTAATCGTATACCGTGCTTTTGTGGCCTGACGGCGTATATTCAGAATATCCTTCTTTTTTGAGAAACTCTCTGAACTGCTCTTCCATGGCACTCCTCCCTGCCCATCTCCCCAAAGACTGGATCGACGCCTACCTGCTTTGCATCAGGTCATAGTAAAAAATATACTGCTGCATCAGACCGGCACACCCTGGGTACCGCTCAAAGGGAAAGCCATCCGCATAATGCTCTGCCAGCACCTTCCTGATATGCGTGTCAATAGGAAAGGCATCCATCTGGTGAAGGGCAAACAGGCGGATACAATCTGCCACCTTCCCTCCAATACCGGGAAGCTTCATAAGCTCTTCCTGTGCCCTCCGGGCATCCATCTCATAAAGAGCTCCCAGATCGATCCTTTTTTCCAACACGCATTTTACCGTTCCGCACAGATACTTGCTCCTGTACCCAAATTTCAGGGAGCGCAGCTCTTCTTCGGTCACACCGGCCAGTCTCTCAGGAGTGGGAAAGGCATCGTACACCCTCCCATCCGGTCCTTTCTTTTTCTCCCCGTATCGCTGGCACAGCACTTTTATAAGCCCTTTGATCCTGGGTATGTTGTTCTGTTGGGACAGGATAAAGGTCACTATCATCTCCCACACATCCTGTCTCAGGATACGGATCCCGCAGCCAAAATCCGCCGCAGAAGACAGGTAAGAATCCTCTGACGGGATCCTGCTGAAATATGCACCGTAATCCGCATCCAGGTCAAAATAATTTTTCCAAAAGACTTCATACTCCTCGTCCTGGCAGCACAGCTCCGTCTCCTCACCGCTGGTGCGGATTTCCAGAAAACGATCTCCCGCCATCAGCTCGTATCTGTCCTGTTCCATCTGGTTCAAACGAAAGCATTGTCCCGACCGGCAGATTTGGAAAATGGAAAAAAATTCATTTTTTATCTTCATGTCAAAACCTTCCGTCTACGTCTCCTTCGTAAAAAATCACGCGCCCCGCCTCCCGGCAAAGCCCATATCCACATTGTACCATCTTTTCTTCGCAGCAGCCAGTATATTTTCTTTGGGTCATCCTTCTGTTTACCGGCAGCATCCATGTCAATGCGGGGACTTTTCTCTTTGGCCCCCATAGCCTCTGCGCTTACACAGAAGCTCCCCGATATCTGATCCTGAGATCCAGCCAGCACAGGCTCGCTATAAGCATGAAAAAAGCAAAGAAACTGAGAGCATTTACGAAGCCCTTATGAAAAAAACACATCTTAATAAATGTGCATAAAGAAATCCGGCTCATCGTCTGCCACAATAAGCCGGATCCTCTCAGTCCCCTATCCTGTCCATTTTCAGCAAGGGAAAACGGAGCAGGCAGGGAGCTTCGCATTTTTAGTTGTCCAGGATCTCTCCATCCACGGAAATGGTAACGACCTGCCAGGGGAGGAACTTCCCGCTGTCCTGAAGGGCCTGTTTTGCGGCGTGAACCAAACCTCCGCAGCAGGGTACCTCCATCCTCACGATGGTCACGTCCTTGATATCGTTGCTGCGGATGATCTCGGTAAGCTTCTCACTGTAATCACAGGCATCCAGCTTGGGACAGCCGATCAGGGTTGCCCGTCCCCTCATGAAATCCTTGTGCATGGATGCGTAGGCATAGGCGGTACAGTCGGCCGCAATGAGAAGCCTTGCCCCGGAAAAATAAGGTGCCTGGATGGGTGCCAGCTTAAGCTGAACAGGCCAGTTTGTCAGCTGAGAGGACTGTGTATCCGCCACAGGAGCTGCCGCCTGCACAGCCTCCGTCTTTTCCCTTTTCAGCTCCCTCATACGAGAACCCGGACATCCGCCGCCGGAGTTTCCCGACTGAGCCATCTCCTGCTCCAGCTTCTTTTTCCTCATATTGGCCTCCACCGCCTCACGGTCGTACTCCAGAGCCTCCCTTGTCTCAAAGCTGATGGCGCCCGTGGGACATCCAGGCAGGCAGTCTCCCATCCCATCGCAGTAATCGTCCCGGATCAGCCTGGCCTTCCCGTTCACCATGGCAATGGCACTCTCGTGACATGCGTTTGCACAGATCCCACAGCCATTACACTTTTCTTCGTCAATCTTTATCACTTGTCTGATCATAAAACCTTCCTCCATCGTTCTGTTTTTTGCCATTGAAAAGTGAAACTGCTTTTCAGCATTTCTCTCTTGCTTTCATGAGTCTATTCTATTATAATCAGAAAGAAATATATGTGGTTATAACCACGAAACAAGAGGAAATTTTATGAATTATCAAGCATTATCCAAAACACCCCTGTTCCTGGGCTGCCAGGTCCAGGAGGTAAAGGCCTTTGTGGACTCCTCCGAGGCCTCGGTACGAAGCTTTCCTAAGGGACACATCATCTGCCACTCCGGGGAGATCATCACCAGCCTGGGCCTTGTCTTGTCAGGCTCCGTCCAGATGGAATCCATCGATCTCTTCGGCGCCAGGAGCATCCTGGGGATTGCGGAGGAAGGAGATATTTTTGCGGAGTCCTATGCCTGCATTCCCCAGCAGCCTCTTTTGGTGGACGTGGTCGCCCGGGAGGCAGTCACCGTTCTCTTTATCCATGTCCCAGGACTGTTTTCCCGAAAAAAGGCCGTTCCCGACAGAAGCCTGCTTCTGAACAACCTTCTTGGGATCACGGCCATGAAAAACGTCCGGCTGTCCATGAGGATCTTCCATTCTTCTCCCAAAAAGATCCGAGACCGGCTTTATTCCTATTTCTCCGAGCAGGCGGCTCTCCAGGGCTCCACCCATATCCGGATCGCCCTTGACAGACAGCAGCTTGCAGATTATTTGGGAGTGGAGCGAACCGCACTTTCCAAGGAGCTTTCCAAAATGCAGAAAGAGGGGCTGATTCAGTACCACAAAAATGAATTTCACCTGTATGTGAAATCCTAACCGTTCATCCGCAGTATCTGTATTTTTCGTTCCGCAGTAAGGAGAACGCCGCCTTGTCCCCACAAAAAGCGGATTCAGAAGAGAGGATCGTGTGAGAGGGATTTTATTCTGTTTTCTGAAAAGCCAGCCGCTCACTTCCGTCCTCGATGTAGATGACCCCGCACTCCTGAAAGCCTTTTTTCTTCAAAAAGCTTTGCATGGGAATGTTCCTTCGGTGGGTATCGATCCGCAGGTTTTTGCACTGCGCCAAGCACCAGTCCAGGCAGACGGAAGCCGTCCCCTTCCCCTTTTTCCCGGAAGCGATCCGGTGAATCACCCCGTAGGGAAGATCGTTTTTCCACTGTCCCTGATATATTTTCCGATAGCTTGGATCCTCCTCCTGAGAAAAAACAAAGACCGCCTGCAGCTCCCCTTCACCCTCGCATACGTAAAGCTGTTCCTTCTCCAGGTCTTCCAGAAGCAGTTCCCTGGGAGGATATCCATCGCCCCACTGGTCCGGATTTCCATTTTCAGCCATAAAACGGCGTGCATCCTGATAAATCTCCAAGATCTGAGAAAGATCCTCCATCCTTGCATTTCTGATTTTCATCGTTTTCTGTCCCCGACATCGGCCAGCACTCCGATGTCCCATCCTTTCTGTCTTTCTTTTTTACCCAGCCCTCGCCGAATATTCCCCTGACACCGCCGCTGCGAAATTCGGCCATCACCTTCGGCTCGGTCACGCTAAGCGTTCCCATTATATCATAGAGGAGCTGGAAGGGCCAGCCTGTCGTAGGCTTTTTGTGGAGAGTTCCCTTTTGCCTGCAAGGATCGGCCTTGGATCGCAGCGGTTACGGTTGGCATGGGTAAGGTGTTGTATTTGAAAGTCATCCGTCCCCCTTCATAAGCAGCATCCCAAAATCCTCCTTGCAGTTTTCAAGAATCTGGGCTATAATAATCCCACTTCCACTGTCATGTTTTTCATACCCCCAGCGGGTATCCACAGAGGAATCTTCAGTTAGGTAAAGCAAAGGGAAATTTGTGTCAAGGATGAGGTGACGATACTTGAATACACCCAGCACCGGAAGAGAAGAATACCTGGCTAACCTGCGCCAGATCAAGGAACGCTCTGATTTTCGCCCTGATTCCTCCGCCTCCCCGGATGAACAGATCGCGTACATCCGAAGGGAGGCCAAGGAACTGTACCGTCTTCAGAGCCGAAACAACACGCTGCTGAACCAGCTGTTTTATCAAAGGGATCCTGAGCTCCTTTCAGATGAGGAGGCCAGGGAATGGTTTCTCTTTGCCTGTCAGCTGGTGGATGATTACAAGCAGGCGGATTTGGGACTGGCATACCAGCTCCACAGGCGGCTTCTGCGGCGCGCCCGGGCCCTGGGACAATGGGAATCCATCCTGGAGGAGCTGTACTATTGCGGCCTGACCCTCCATTATCTCAATTCCATGGCCAGCAATTCGGAACAGCATGTCTACTATGACCAGATCCGGGACTACTTCGAGGAGGGAGCCTCCTTTATAGAACATTTTGATGCCCTGGATTCCAAGAGCAGGGCGTACATTCTGCGCTGCCTGGGGAACATCCATCTTGGCTATCCCTGCTTTGTCCCGGAGTTTGTCACCAGCGTGGATCCTGCCATCTACCAGCACCAGCTGGACTGCTTTGACCGAGCCTATGAGGCAATGACGGATCCTCAGCTCAGGGCCATCGATCCAGGACTCCCCTGGGATGATTATGTTTACGCCCTGCACTTTGGAAGGACGACCCTGTTAAGCCTGATCCGGGTGGACGGGGGAAACCAGGCTGTCCGGGAAATGGTGTACCAATCGGCCGCCTTTGTTTACCAGCGTCAGGAGCAGGCTGCAAAACGCAAACGCCTTGCACTTTCCAGCCGGTCTGTCTATGCCTACTCTGCGGCCAGATACCATACCGGACGGATCTCCTGTGAAGAGCTGATGGAAATCCTTTTGGCCGAGGCCGAACGGACGGAAGAGGGGGAGGGAACGGCGAACCTGATCTACCGCCGTCTGTCCCTCATCCCCTATCTCCTCTTTTACCTGGAAAGATGCGGCAACGAAGGAAAAAAAAGGTTTTCCGATCGGGTGGGCCGGGCTGAACGCGTCAGCTACCAGTTTGTGAAAAAAACGCCTCTCACGGATTATTTTTCCCAGGCGGTGTTTTATGTGCGCAACAGCGTGATGGTATCCATCACCTCAGGCGGAACCTCCGCATCCAGGAAGCGTTCTTCCCTTCTGCGGTGGTTTCTTGCCTGTCACCGCCCCACCTACGTCCATTCCATGATGGTGGCCTGGCTGACGAAGACCCTCCTCCTTCGGCTTCTTAAGGTCAATCCCCAGATCCTGCTGCAGGACGTTGCCGGAATATGGAAGGGAACCACCGATATCCAAAAGCTCCTTGAGAAGGCCAGCGAGGCGGCCCTTTACCATGACGTGGGAAAGATCAGCCTCCTGGATATCGTCAGCAATTACGGCCGCCGCCTCACCGACGAGGAGTTTCGGCTGATCCAGCTCCACCCGGAGATCGGCTATTGGATGCTGAACGGGATCCAGGACATGGAGCTGTGCGCAGAAGCCGCCCAGGGCCACCACCGCTACTATAACGGTCTGGGAGGCTATCCCCGCATCCTGGGCCAGAACAGAGAAGGCCGCTGCGACCTTTTGACAGACATCGTCACCGTTGCAGATTCCATGGACGCCGGCACAGACAACATCGGCCGCAGCTACGCCAAGGGCAAAAGCTTTTGCCAGCTGATGGAAGAGCTGCGGGACGGACGCGACAAGCGTTATGCCGGATATATCGTGGATCTGTTTGATGATCCCGACTATTGCCACCAGCTTTCCAGCCAGCTGACCGCAACCAGACGAAGGATCTATTGCTCCACCTACTGCGGCAGGCTTGACGAGAATCCAGAGGAAGAAGTATAGAAAACATGGCAGGTTTTCTTTCACGCAGCGACCCCGGCACCTTTTTTGCAGGCGCCGGGGTCGTTGTTCTCAACAAAACGGACAGCACACGCTTTGCTGGTCTCTGTCATTTTTATATGGATTTCCAGGTTTTTCCCTCGCAAGTATAAGCCACGCTAAGTTCTTAATCCTTCTTACCTTCAAGAGAAATCCCTATCTATTCTTCCCTTTTTCTTTCATGGTATGATCTCTCTACCTTATCCTTTTCCCCGTCTTTTTCTTTTTGGTAAACGCACCTGCCTCCCACGTAGGTCTTCAGCACCTGGATCCCTTTCAGCTCACCCTGGGGGGCGGTGAAGGGATTGTTCTCTAAGACCACGAAGTCCGCCAGCATACCAGCCTGTATGCTGCCCTTCTCCTTTTCCTCAAAGGAGGCATAAGCCCCCTGGGAGGTATAGGAGTCCAGGGCCTCCTGCACGGTCATGGCCTCCTCTCCACCAAAAGGATCTCCTGTGCCGTCCAGCCTTTTTCTGGTGACGGCGCACTGGATACCTGCCATCACGTCCGGCTCCTCCACGGGGCAATCGCTTCCGTTTGAGACATGTACGCCCTTCTTTAGGAGGGTTTTGAAGGCATAGCTGGTGGAGGCCAGCCTCTTCCCCACCCGATCCTCCACGATCCGAACGTCGTAATCCAGGAAAATGGTCTGAGCATACACGTGCAGGTCATTTCTGGCAATGCGCTCCAGCTGCTCCGGCCGGGTAATCTGGCAGTGGACGACGCCATGGCGGCAATCGGTACGCCCTTCGGCCTTCGCCGCTTTCTCATATCCTTCCAATATCCAATCCAGCATCCCGTCTCCAATCCCGTGGATGGCGATCTGCATCCCCCGCCCATGGGCCATGGTAATAAGGCTCTCCAGCTTTTTGCGGCTCATCAGGGTGATGCCCTGCACCTTTTCGTCATCGGCATAGGGCCTGCTAAGGTAGGCTGTCCTGGAGCCCAGGGAACCGTCCCCCATGATCTTCAAGGGCCCCATCTTATAGAAAAGAGTTCCTGCCCCCGTACTCCACCCTTCCTCCCAAAAGGCCTCAAGGGCTTTTTCCTCCTTCAGCTGGGCCTGCTGGTAGATCCGCACCGTAAGCTCTCCGCTTTCTTCCAGCTCCTGATAGGCCTGTATCACCTGTTGGTAGGGGATCGGAAAGGTCTCAAAATCATCCGTCTGGCAGGAGGTGATCCCGTAGGCGTTCATTCTGCCAAGAGCCTTCTTCATCATCATTTTCAGCTGCGCCAGAGAGGGCTTGGGGATACGGCTGATCACGTATTCCACCGCCTGTTCCCGGATAATGCCGTTAGGCTCCCCCTTCTCCCTCTCGAAGCGGCCTCCTTCCGGATCCGGCGTGTCAGCCGTGATCCCCAGGAGGGAAAGGGCTCTGGAGTTTACCACGCAGCAATGACCGCAGGCTCTGGTAAGACAGATGGGACGCTCCGTGGATACCCGATCCAGATCCCACCGGGTGGGAAAGCGCCTCTCATCCCGAAAATAATCCTGGTTCCACCCCCAGCCGGAAAGCCACTCTCCCTCTTGGAGATCCTCCTCCTGTTCAAACTCCCGAAGGTAGCGCAGCAGCTCCTCCAGGGAGGAGGTGTGCTCTGTCAGCCTGGCCTTTCCCAGGATGTACCCGTAATTCAAAAGGTGCATGTGAGAATCGTTGAACCCGGCGCACACGAAGCGCCCTTCCAGATCTATCCGCTCGGCTTCCCCGCCGGCCAGATCCTTCATCTCCTCAGCCGTCCCGGCTCCCAGAAAGCGATCCCCCTCCACCACAAAAGCCTCGGCCAGAGGCAGCCTTCCTGTATAAATCTGTCCGTGGTCGTAAATTATCTTCTTCAACTGCTTTTCTCCTGTCATTCTTGGTATTGATCCTTTGTCCCTTTTCTCCGCACCTTGGCCGCCTCCTCCGCCATGGCGCTGACCGCCTCTTTGATCTGCTCCTCCGTCAGGGAAGAATAGTTTACCACAAAAATATGCTCTGGCTTGCCCACAGAACCGGTAAAGTATTCCGACAATGCCCGGATGCGGATTCCCCGCCTCTCCATCTGAAGCTGAAATTCCTCGTCCGTACAGGTAATGTCCAGCCTTAGAAGGAAATGAAGGCCGGCATCCTCCTCGGATATGGAGGCGTATCTTTCCAGAGGGCTGCCATAAATCTCCTGAAGCAGAAAATCTCGTTTTCGGTGGTAATAATTTCTCATGCGGTTGATGTGCTTTTCAAAATAGCCCTCAGATAAAAAACGGGCCAGGGTATACTGCTCCAGATTAGGTATGGTGCAGGAGTAAAAGGACAGCCGTTTGTAAAAAAGCGCCATCAAGTGCCTGGGAAGTACCATGTAGCTGATCCGTATGGTGGAGGACAAGGTCTTCGTGAAGGTGTTGATGTAGATCACCTTCTCCAGTGCGTCAATACTCTGGAGGGAGGGAATAGGCCGCCCCGTCAGGCGAAATTCACTGTCATAATCGTCCTCGATCAGGTATCTTTTTTTGTCCTTGGCCGCCCACCCCAGAAGCTCATACCGCTTGCTCACAGGCGTCACCATGCCTGTGGGAAAATGATGAGAGGGTGACATGTGCATCACGTCCACCCGCTGACCTTCCAGATCCTGTATGCTCACCCCGTCCTTTTCCAAGGCCACATGACGGCACTTCACCCCATGGCTTTCGTAAATCTGGGAAATCTTCTGGTAGCCGGGGTTTTCCACCCCATAGCATTTATCCTGGCCAAGAAGCTGGATCAGCAGACCATACAGGTATTCTGTCCCCGCACCCACGATGATCTGCTCCGGGTACACCTCCATCCCGCGAAACTCCAGAAGATGGCGGGCAATACTCTCCCTCAGCTCCAACACGCCTCCGCTGGGAGGATTGGTCAGGATCTCCTTCTGATGATCCTTCAGCAGCTCCCGGATCAGCTTGGCCCACACCGAAAAGGGAAACTGCTCCGTACCCGCCTGATTGTTGGAAAAATCCGCCGCATAGCCAGGGGCCTTGGTGTGGGACCTGAAAGACTCTCCCTTCCGGGAAGATCCTTTATCCCCGGGACGCTTCTGGATGTTCGCCGCAAAATATCCCTTCTTGGGTATAGAATAAATATACCCCTCTGCGATCAGCTGCTCATAAGCGTTTTCCACGGTAATGACGCTGATACCCAGATTTTTTGCAAAGCTCCGCTTGGAGGGCAGCTTCTCTCCAGGAGGGATAAGGCCTTGTATCATGTCCCTTTTGATGCATTTGTACAGATGGCTGTACATGGAATCTGACCCTAGATCCGTAAAGGTATACGTAAGCATTTTTTGGCATCCTCTTGAAACTGAACATTCTGAATATATTTGAACTGAGTATTTATATATGTCCAGATTCCATTATACTATTGTGTATGTGATTTGTCTACAAAGAAAAAAAGGAGAAAAGACATGGAAGAAAACAGGTATTTATTGAATAAAGAGCTGGCACAGATGCTGAAGGGCGGGGTGATCATGGACGTCACCACCCCGGAGCAGGCAAAAATCGCAGAGGCGGCCGGAGCCTGCGCGGTGATGGCTCTGGAGAGAATCCCCGCCGATATCCGGGCCGCCGGAGGCGTTTCCAGGATGAGCGATCCCCAAATGATCAAAGGGATCCAGGAGGCGGTTTCCATACCAGTCATGGCCAAGTGCCGCATCGGGCATTTCGTGGAGGCCCAGATTTTGGAGGCCATCGAGATCGACTACATTGATGAAAGCGAGGTGCTCTCTCCAGCCGATGACCTGTACCACATCGACAAAACAAAGTTCCGTGTTCCCTTTGTCTGCGGCGCAAAGGATCTGGGGGAAGCCCTCCGCCGTATCTGCGAGGGCGCTTCCATGATCCGCACCAAGGGAGAACCGGGCACCGGAGATATCGTTCAGGCTGTGCGCCACATGCGCCGGATGAACCAGGAGATCGCAAAGCTGACGGCCATGCGGGAGGATGAGCTTTTCCACCAGGCAAAGGAGCTGCAGGTGCCCTACGAGCTGGTGCGGTATGTCCATGACCATGGACGTCTTCCTGTTGTAAACTTTGCGGCAGGAGGAGTGGCCACCCCTGCGGACGCCGCCCTGATGATGCAGCTTGGAGCCGAGGGTGTCTTTGTGGGGTCCGGTATCTTTAAATCTGGAAACCCTGCCAAGAGGGCCAACGCCATCGTAAAAGCGGTGACCAATTATACGGATGCGGCCATGATCGCAGCTCTCTCCCAGGACCTGGGGGAGGCCATGGTAGGGATCAACGAGGATGAGATCCAGCTGCTGATGGCGGAAAGGGGAATCTGATCCATGAAAAAGGCAGCTGTTTTAGCCCTTCAGGGAGCCTTTTTCGAGCATGAACGGATGCTTTCCTCCCTGGGGGCATCCACCGTCCAGTTCCGCCAGCGAAGGGATCTCCTGAAATCCTATGACGTCCTGATCCTGCCAGGGGGCGAAAGCACCGTTCAAGGAAAGCTTTTGCGGGAGCTGGATATGTTTTCCCATCTGCAGGAACAGATCCGAGAGGGCCTTCCCACTCTTGCCACCTGTGCCGGCCTGATCCTCCTTGCCGAAAAGCTTTCCAACGATGAGAGGGCTTATTTCCAGACCCTCCCCGTCACCGTCCGGCGCAACGCTTATGGACGGCAGCTGGGAAGCTTTCGCACCTGGGCGGATTTTTCCGGCATAGGCAGGGTTCCCATGACCTTTATCCGGGCTCCTTACGTGGAAAAGGCTTCTCCCAGCGTCCAGACCCTTGCCAGGGTGGATGAACACATCGTGGCGGTCCGGTACAAAAACCAGCTGGCTCTTTCTTTCCACCCGGAGCTGGATCCGGACACCAGGATCTATGAAGCCTTCCTTTCCATGGCAAAGGAGGCTTCCTAAAAAATAAAGGGGCTTTCCCATCACAAAGGCTCATTGGCCAGGGAAAGCCCCTTTTATAATTGTCGGCAGATATCTGTTTTTTCACGTCTCTTCCTTCAGGAAGACATATTGGTTTTCCGTGGAACGTTCCCGGGAAAAACAAAAGCCCAGACGATCAAAGCCCCTGGCGTCTTCCAGGCCTTCAGCCCTCGTCTCCGCCAAAAAGCGAACCATCTCTCCTCTTGCCATCTTGGCCATGGTGGCCTTCTGAACCACCTTTTCCCCTTTGATCTCCCCAAAGACGCAGGTCACAAAGACGTCCTCCGGCTTTCGGTATTTTTCGATGCACTGGGAGTATTCCCGGGAGGCCAGATTCAGGATCCGGTGATCTGCGCAGGCCACCTCCTGGTAAAGGCTGCTGCCCCAAAAATCATAGAGATCCTTTTTTCCCCCTGCCTTCGCCTTTGCCTGCATCTCAAGCCTGTAGGGCACGATCCCGTCAAAGGGCTTCAGCACGCCATAAAAGCCGGATAAGATCCGCAAATGCTCCTGAAGGTAGGAAAGAGCATCCTCATCCATCACTTTGGGGGCCATGTACTGATACTGGATCCCCTCGTAGGACAAAATGGCGGGAGTGGGATTTCTTCGCAGATCCATATGAGAAAGACGCTCCATATTCAGACTGGCGATCTGATCGCTGCACTTCCAAAGCCCTTTGGCCTCCTCATAGGAAAGACCCTGCATGTACGTCTTCAGCTCCTCCGTCTTTTCCAAAAACACAGGAAGCCCTCTCCAGGGAAGGCTGTCCTCCACGTTCATTTTCTTTGCCGGTGAAATAATGATCCTCATAGTCTGTTCCTCACAGCGGCCCTAAGCTTCTGCAAGCAGAGGGCTTTCCTGGTATTTTGTCTGGACAGGAATCCCGCCCTTTTATGGCGGACTAGTCCAGCTTCAGCCCGGCAAGAGCCTGGGCGAACGCATTGTTGATAGGCTCCTTTGCCTCCTTCTGCTGCTTTTTCAGGTAATTCTGTACGTCTCGTTTGTTGACTCCCGCCCCCTCCTTCTGCCTTCTGGCCTGGAAGGCGGACAGCTTTTCCTTGTAGCCGCAGACGCAGACAAAGGTCTCCTCCTTTCCCTTCATGTACATCTCCATACGCTTGTGGCACTTGGGACACCGGGCATTGGTGGTGCGGGATACGGTCTCCCGGTAGCCGCACTCACGATCCTGGCACACCAGCATACTGGCGTTTTTTCCTTTGACGGCCAACAGCTTCTTCCCACATCTGGGGCAAGGCTTGTTGGTAAGGTTGTCATGGCGGAAGGTTCCCGCCCCGGTCCTGATCTCGTCCACAATGTCACGGGTATACTGGCTGATCTCCCGCATAAAGGCATCCTGGCGCAGCCTTCCCCTAGAAATTGCGGAAAGCTTCATCTCCCAGTCTGCCGTCAGCTCCGGCTTTTTCAGGTCCTCCGGAACAAGCTCCAAAAGCTGCTTTGCCTTGGAGGTGATATGAATCTCGTTCCCTCTTTTTTCCATCAGGAAGGAATGGAACAGCTTCTCGATGATGTCAGCCCTGGTGGCCACGGTGCCAAGCCCTCCCGTCTCACCAAGGGTCTTTGCCGCCTGCCGGTCCTTTGTAGACATGAACTTCACCGGATTTTCCATGGCCGCCAGAAGGGTCGCTTCCGTAAACCTGGCGGGAGGCTTCGTCTTTCCCGTCGTGAGAAGGGCCTTCTCCACCTTCAAGGCCTTTCCCTCCTGCATCAGAGGAAGGCGCTGATCCTTTAGAGTCTCCTCCTGGTCATCCTCCTCTTCCTCCTCCCAGTTTCCCTCGTAAACCTCTTTCCAACCCAGGCTCTGCACCGTCTTTCCGCCTGCGGCAAAGCGCTCCCCTGCCGCCTCCCCCTCCATGGTCACCTGCTGATAGCAGAAGGGCGGATACAAAACGCTCAAAAAGCGGCGGACCACCATGTCGTAGATCTTCCGCTCCTCGTTTGTCATATGGTCCAGCTGGACAAACTGCTCCGTGGGGATGATGGCGTGATGATCACTGACCTTTTTGTCATCCACGAAGCTTCCGTTTACCTGCAGGGGCTTTCCAAGAAGAGCTCCCGCAAGCTTCCTGTACGGACCTGTCCCACAGGCCTTCAGCCGTTCCTTGATGGTGGGAACCACGTCCTTTCCAATGTATTTGGAATCCGTCCTGGGATAGGTGAGCACCTTGTGGTTTTCGTAAAGGCGCTGCATGATGTTCAGGGTTTCCTTCGCCGAGAAGCCGTACCGCTGGTTCGCCTCCCTTTGGAGGGTGGTCAGATCATACAGACCGGGGGCCATGGTCTTCTTAGGCTTTTTTACCACGGACACCACCTTCATAGCTCCCCCATTCACCTTATCCCGGATCTCCTCCATGCGCTCCTTCTGGAAGGATCGCATACTGCCGCTCTTTTTCTCCTTCCAGCTCCACTGCACATCCCCGGCCAAGACGGATATCCCGTAATACTCCTTGGGCACGAATTTCCGGATCTCCTCCTCACGGCTGGCCACCATGGCCAGGGTGGGGGTCTGGACGCGGCCGCAGGAAAGCTGGGCGTTGTACTTACAGGTGAGAGCTCTCGTCCCGTTCATCCCCACCAGCCAGTCCGCCTGAGCCCGGGCCGCTGCCGCCCGGTAAAGATCATCATAGGCGTGTCCGTCCTTCAAGCTGGCAAAGCCCTCCCGGATGGCCTTGTCTGTCACCGAAGAGATCCACAGCCTTTTGATGGGCTTCTGGCAGCCCGCCTTGTCCAGGATCCACCTGGCCACCAGCTCTCCCTCTCTCCCTGCGTCCGTGGCAATGATGATCTCTCCCACGTCCTTTCGGAAAAGCTGAGCCTTCACGGCATTGTACTGAGCTGCCGTCTGCCGGATCACCACCAGTTTCATCCTTTCCGGCATCATGGGCAGGGTGGACATTTCCCATTTTTCATATTTTTTATCGTATTCCTCCGGATCCGCCAGGGTCACAAGATGCCCCAAGGCCCAGGTCACCACGTAGTTTTTTCCCTCCAACGTGCCCTTCCCCTTGGCGCTGCAGGAAAGGACCCGGGCAATGTCCCTGGCAACCGACGGTTTTTCCGCAATGACTAATGCTTTCATGTACTCACTCCTCATGTTTTCTCTGGAATGAGTATAGCATATCTTCCGGGGAAACACCAGTCCCCGCGCCTCTTACAGGCTTCCCATCTTATAGCCCACACCCCGGACCGTCTCCACCAGCTCGCCGGCCTCTCCCAGCTTCTGGCGGAGGGTACGGATATGTACGTCCACCGTGCGGCTCTCCCCGTCAAAATCATAGCCCCAGATCTGATTGAGCAGCTGCGTCCTGGTAAGGACCGTCCCGCTGTTTTTCAGAAGAAGGCAGAGAAGCTCATATTCTTTCAGGGTAAGGCTGACGGGCTCCTTATTCACCGTCACCGTATGACGGGCTGGGCACACGTACAGAGGACCCGCCTTGTATTCCTCCGTGCCCTTATCCTCCGCCCTCCTTAAAAGAGCGCGGATCCTGGAAATCAGCTCCATCATCCGGAAGGGCTTGGGAATGTAGTCGTCAGCCCCGCTGTCCAGCCCGATCACGGTATCGTATTCACTTTGCCTTGCCGTCAGCATGATGATGGGAAGCTTCCGGGTCTCCGGACGGAGCCGCAGCTTCTTTAGGATGGAAATCCCATCCTCCTCCGGCAGCATGATATCCAACAGCGCCAGAGAAGGAACCTCCTTTTCCAGAGCCTTCCAGAACAGGGACGGCTTCTCAAACCCCACAGCCTCCAGCCCCTGGCTTTTCAGGGTATATACCACCAATTCCCGAATACTCTCATCATCTTCCACTAAGTAGATCATTTCTCCCTCCAAAGAACTTTTTGTTTTTAGTATAGGGGACGGAGGTTAAATCATTTCTTCATTTCCTGTAAAATTTTTGTAAAACGCCTTTCTTCCCGGACATAGACCCCTCCAGGCGGCGGGGCTGAGGCTCATTTTATACTTTCTTTATAAAAGTTATAAAAAAATCCTTTGAAAAAGAAATAAGAGAGTGCTATCATGAATATAAGATATCAGGGATGGAGGACTGGTCAGCCGGCAGAATGCCCGTCTGAGCCGCCTCAGGCAGCCTGGTCACCCAGGCTTCCGGGCTGCCGTCAGATGTTACGAATTTTTTGTGAAATCATGAAAAGAAGCTTTCAAAAACAGATGACCTGTGTTATAATCACCCTGGTTGCGGGGTGACTCCGAAAATCCTGCTTTTTACGAATGTGTTCATCTTTTAAAAGGAGTGAAAGTTTTGGCTAAAATGGCAGAGTTTGTAAAAAGATACAAGCATGGCCTGATAATCCTCGTTTACAGTATTGTTTACCTGATCCTCTTCCGTTATCTGGAGACGGAGCCCGTCTATGGCGGTTATCATGTCATCAATACCGTGTTTGACAGCTACATACCCTTTTGTGAGTTTTTCATCGTGCCGTACCTTCTCTGGTTTCCCTACATGATCGTGACGGTGCTGTACTTCGTCTTCAAAAATAACAACAAAAAAGAATATTACCAGTTGGTTCTGAATTTGATGATGGGAATGACCATCTTTCTCATCGTCTCCGATGTTTATCCTAACATCCTGTATCTGAGACCGTCGGAATTTCCCAGGGAGAATGTTTTCACGGATCTGGTCCGGTTCATTTACAGAGCGGACACTCCCACCAATGTGCTCCCCAGCATCCACGTGTTCAATTCTCTCGCCATCCACATGTCCCTGACGAACTGTGAGGCGCTGAGAGACAACAGGGTCCTGCGCCGGAGCTCCCTGGTTTTGACCATTTTGATTATCCTGTCCACCATGTTCCTGAAGCAGCACTCCGTCATTGACGTCTGTCTTGGCTGCACGCTGGCTCTTTTTGGATATCTCTTCTTTTATCCTCAGAAAGCCCAGGAGCATTCCCGAAGCCGTGTGGCGTACGGCAGCGCCGGCAAGAGACACCAAAGGCGTCTGTAAATGGAGCGAAAGGCCAAGAAAGGCTTTTCATCCCCACGGTTCATCAGTCATCCAAGAACAAAATCCAAAAAACCGATCAGAAAAATCTGACCGGTTTTTTTTATTAATTAAAGCCATAAAACTTTTGGCAGATCTTGTAAGCCGCCACGGAGACCTTTCTCCCGCTCCTCCCTGGAAGGTTCATAAAATTCCCCATCAGGCTGTGGCGGAGCTTTCTGTAAAGCACCTTGTTGGTCGCACGGATATAGTCCAAAAGCTCTTTTTTCTTTTCCAGCGCTTCGCTGGTCCCGGAACGGATGAGCATAATGGAAGATATGGTGGTGATGATGTCCAGATAGCTGATCATGTAGGCCCTCGTCCGCTTGTTCATGGGGCCGCAGGCCGTGTAAGAATCCACCATCCGCTTGTTGACCCGGATCTGCTGATCGATGCGCCGGATCATGACCGCTTCATTCACAGACTGATCATCCCGCCCAATAAAATAACGGTAAAAATTCGTGTCGATGTAGTACATCGTCTCCACAGAGGGCAGGGGATCAAAGGCAAAGATGTTGTCCACGTAAAAGGTATGCTCCGGAAGCCTCAGCCCGCAGTTGTGCAGCAGCTCCGTACGGTAGATCAGGGAATGCATCAGCAAATACTTTCCTTTCGGCATGTACCGCACCTCATCCCAGGTAAATATCCTCTCGGTGGGAAGGCAATGCCGGTAATGCATCACCCGCTTTTTTGTGGCTCCCTGCTTTTCGTAGACAAAATTACTGATAAGCATATCCACCGTCCTCGGTCCCCGGATGAGATCCTCCAAAGCTTTCAGAATCTTCTGGTAGGACTCCTGATTTACCCAATCATCACTGTCCACCACCTTGAAATACAGCCCCTGTGCGTTGGCGATCCCGGCGTTGACCGCAGCCCCGTGGCCGCCGTTTTCCTGATGGATGGCCCGCACAATGGTGGGATACCTTCTTGCGTATTCCTCTGCGATCTCCCCGGTCCTGTCTGAAGAACCGTCATTCACCACAAGGATCTCCACCTCCTCCCCTCCCGGCAGAAGAGATTCTATACATTTTCCCATGTAATCCTGGGAATTGTAGCACGGGATCGCAATACTCAACAGCTTCATTCAGATTCCTCCTTCATGTATCTCACATACGCCCCAAAAGCGGAGGGTATGGCATATTTCTCTTCCTTCTCGTTCTTTTTTGCAAACAGGATTTCCTTCTCATGACTCTTTTCCAGGGAGGCGACCCGGATGAGATAACCGATCATCCGCCATTCCACGTGGGAAAAGACGTGCTTCGCCTCCGGGAGCGGACGGATGTAAAGAGGATCCAGCCCCAGCTCCCTGGCATATCTGACCGCCGCTTCCTCACCCAAGTGTCCCTCCACATTGGGAAGCTCGTAAAGACCTGCCAAAAGCCCCTTCGAGGGACGCTTGCGGATCGCTGTCCGATCCCCGTCCTGGATCACCAGCACGGTCCTTTCCTGGATCATTCTTGGTTTTTTCGGCGCCTTTACGGGATACCGATCCTGGGTTCCCCTTTGGCAGGCTCCGCAATAAGCCGCAACGGGACACTCCTCACATTTGGCCGGCCCATTGGGCACACAGACGACGGCTCCCAGCTCCATAATCGCCTGGTTGAAGTCTCCCGGGTCATCCTTGGGTATGATCTCCAGCAGCTCTTTTTCCACAGCGAGGCGGACGGACTGCTTCATGATGTCCTGGCTGTTTTCCGTGATCCTGGCAGCCACCCGGAGCACATTTCCATCCACCGCCGGCACGGGAACGCCGTAGGCGATGGATGCGATGGCCCCGGCAGTATACCTTCCTATCCCCTTCAGCGACAAAAGCTCCTCAAAGGATCCGGGAATGATCCCTCCATATTCCTCCATCACCTGTATGGCCGCCTTCTGCATGTTGAGGACGCGGCTGTAATAGCCCAGCCCCTCCCACAGCATCAAAAGCCTTTCCTGGGGGCAGCCGGCCAGCGCTTCCACGTCCGGCAGCTCCTTGATAAATCTTGCAAAATAAGGCTTCACAGCCTCCACCCTGGTCTGCTGGAGCATGATCTCCGAAACCCAGGTAATATACGCACTGTTTCTGTCCCTCCAGGGGAGGGAACGCTTGTTTTCCCGGTACCACGTCAAAAGCGGCACCACAATCTTCTCCGTCATCTGGCTTCCTCTTTTGTCAGTTTCTTATTCTATAAACTCTTTGGCACATCCAGCCTCAGAGGAACCGGATCCCGGATTTCTATGGAATCCTCCTCTACCAGGCAGTCCCGAACGAGGATTCTCACCCCCGCATCCCGGGCTCTTTGCAGGGCGCGCCCAAATTCCTCATGGGTCTCCCAGTTGGGCTCAAAGGCCTGGACGTCCTTCATCTGGATCACAAAAAGGATGTAAGCCTCATGGCCCTCCTGCCTGCACCGGATCAGCTCCTCCAGGTGCTTCACTCCCCGCAGGGTCGGTGCATCGGGAAAACGGGCGATCCCCTCCTCCTCCAGGGTCACTCCCTTGACCTCGATAAAGGCTTTTCTCACCGGAGACTGGACATAGAGATCAAACCTGGAATTGCCGTAGGTTTTTTCTCTCTGCACCTCCACCTTCTCTGGAAACAAGCCGCCGCCCTCGATCCACTCCCTGGCAGCCTGATTGGGCACCTGAGAGTCCATGTTGATCAGCCGCCGGCCTTTATAGACACAGATCAGATCGTATTTTGTTTTTCTCGCCGGATTCTTTCCCTCTTCCAGGATCACGGCCGCACCTGGGACGAGAAGCTCCCTGCAGCGCCCGGTATTCTTTACATGAACCGTCTCCACTTCCTCCCCCAGCCTTACATGGGCAATAAATCGGTTGGGGCGATCCAGAAAAATCCCTCTTCGTATTCCTTCGTACCTCATAAATACCTTCCCGGGGCAGACGATCACAATCCCTCCATCGCCCTTTGCCCCCGCTTCCTCTCCCCCTCCCGGCCGCACCAAAGCAGTCCGCCAGGCTGCCATCCCGCAAAAATAATGGAAAAGCCTTTCTGCAGGCAAACCGGTCCGTGCCGCCCAAACGACGGGACCGCTGTGGCTCCTTAAGCTCCTGGAGGGCGTCAGCAGTTACATCATATCACAAAATCCGAAAAAAGACAGTTGATTTTTTCCTTTTCTTCCGATATCATGAAGTAATATGGCGGCAAACCGGGAATCTGGACGGCTGCCTGTATGCACAGTGATGCCCCCGAAGCGGGCATGTTCGTTTAGAAAGGATCGTATATGGACAGTATTATTTTTGATGTGGACGGCACCCTGTGGGACTGCACCGGGATACTGGCGGATGCCTGGACCCGCTATCTCAAGGAGAAGGAGCACATAGACCTGGTCATCACCCAGGATCGCCTCCAGTCTCTTTTTGGACAGCTTCTCCCGGAAATCGCCCGTCAGCTTTTTCCCGCGCTGCCGCCCCAGGAACAGCAGACCCTCATAGACCGCCTCTGCCAGGTGGAGGAGCAGGTTTTAAAAGTGACGGGAGCCCCTCTCTACGGAGGAATGGAGGAAACCCTGCGGGAGCTTTCCAAAAAGGTCCCTCTCTTTATCGTCAGCAACTGCCAGGCCGGATATATAGAGCTTTTCCTGGAAAAAACTGGACTGGGGCCCCTCTTTCAGGATCACCTCTGTCCCGGGGACACGGGGGAAGCAAAGGCGGAAAACATCATGACCATCGTGAAAAGGCATCACCTGAGCGCCCCCGTATATGTGGGAGATACTGACGGCGACTGGAACGCCTGCCAGAAGGCCGGTGTCCCCTTCGTCTTCGCATCCTACGGCTTTGGCCAGGTGGCCGAACCGGATCATGTCATAGACAGACCGGCGGACATCCTCTCTCTTTTGTGAGCCTCCCCTTCTTAAAAAAAGCATGGCCTTTCACAGGTCATGCTTTTCTTTTCCCGCAATGGTCCCAAAAACCGAACCATATTTGAAGACACCCGGTCAAAGGGCTGGGTCCTCTGCACAAATCCGCCGGGAGGATTCTCTTTATTTTCTGCATTTTTTACGCATGTAGTAAATCAGTCCCCCGAACACCACCAGCAGTACCCCCACATAGACCAGCTTCGCCGCCGCGGTGGTGGTAAAGGTGTCGATCCCCGTGGCAATTCCCACAAGGATCAGAGCAACCCCGGATGCCCTCGCCATTTTGTTCTCGTCATAGGTTTTTTTCCGTGCGGCGGCGTTGCCGCCCTTCATAAAGATATCTCCATGTCCCGTCATCAGCATAATGCCCATGATAATGGCCGCCGCCGTCAGGAACAGATCCACTGTCCTTCCCATATCCTCTCCCCGCTTTCCAGCCGGGTTACCCACCCGGCCCCGTCTCTTTCGTCACATGCCCACATCCTGTCCCGGCGCCATAGGAAAGACACACCCGCAGGATCCCTGGCTTTTGTCAGTAGAAGCAAACGATGGGCACACTGTAATCGATCAGCTCATAAAGATAGGCCGCACTGGAGGGTGGCAGGTTGATACAACCGTGGGATCCTCCCGAAAGGTACCGATCGCCTCCAAAATAGGGCTGCCAGGGTGCGTCGTGAAAGCCCACGCCTCCATTGAACGGCATCCAGTAGCTGACCGGCGCCTCATACTCGTAGGTGCCGTCAGGCAAAAGCCTGCCCTTCAAGACCTCCGGGCTCTTTTTGAAATACAGGGTGTAAATGCCCTCCGGGGTCCTGCGGTCCTCATACCGCATATCGCCGGACACAAAGTCCGAGTCAAAGATCAGGGAGCCATTTCTGTAATAATACATATGCTGGACGCCCAGGTCCACCTCAATGTACGTATTTCCCAGGTCATTGTAGCCATGGGAATTGGCCGTCATAGAGTAGATCGGCTCTCTGGAGGTCTGGGCGCCGCTGCGGATATCCTTCGTCAGCTGCTCTGCTTCCGCACTCTGATCGATCTTCCAGCCGTAGGCAGAACCGTATACATACACGGTCCTGCCGTTGGTGGTGTGGAACTCTCTCTGAGTTCCCACCGTGTCATGATCACTGGCCAGCTGTGCCACAAAGCTTTTGATGTGCTCCTGAAAAGAGGCTTCATCATTGATCAGCTGGCCCTTTTCATCAAACTCCAGCCAATCCTTCAAGGTTCCCCCGTCAAGCGTCACGCTGTTTTCTCCAAAGTTGTAGGTGATGCTGGCCTTTGTGTAATTGTTGTAGGCATCCCTCGTGGCCTGAAGCTCCTGGTCATTGCTGGTGACAGCGGCCTGAACGTACACGCCGGAGGAGGTGTCAAAATCCACGGTCTGCTGACTGCCGGATATGGCGGCGTCCAGGGCCTTGTAGGCCTCCTTCAGCTTCAGCTTTGTCCCCTCGGTCTCCGGCACGATCTCGAACTGAGAGCCATTGAGGGCCACGTAGGCATTCTCCGGCTCCACCTGGTTTTCCTCCTTGGCACACTCCAGAGCCTTGACCTCCGTCTGAAGAAGAGTCTTGTCATAGGTGGCATTTTCTGCGGTGGTGTACTCCCTGGTCTCCAGAAATCCCCGCACCCATTCATAGGGCTTCTGGCTTTTCAGAAGGCTCAGCACCTCGCCGTTGGACGCATACTGATAATTGATCTGATCTCCCCGGATGGTCTGGGGCTGCTGATCCCGGGCCAGCACCTGGATGGAATAATCCTCCACCTTCTGTGCGATAGCCTGCTCCGCTTGATAAGCGGTCAGCCCGGAGCAGTCGATCCCATTGATCCTGGTTCCCTGGAAAAAGCGATCCGCATAATAATAAGAAACAGCTCCATAGGAGCAAAGGACGGCAACGGCCATCATGGAGGAAACCAGCCCAAAGACCTTGATCCCCTTGTGCTTTTTTCTTTTGGGGGGACGGACCATCTTGGAGCTCAGATCCTCTTCGGTGAGGGGCACATAGGCGATCTGCCTGGGACGGGCCGATTTTCTCTGACCTGCCGAACGGCTTTTCCCAGAAGGCTTCCTGCACGTCACCACCGGCGCCTCCCCATCCTCTTCATCCTCCTGGCAGGATCCTTCCTCCCCCAAAAGCTCCTCATCCTCCTGGTAGGATTCCTCGTCCTCCTCGCCGGAGTCCTCGTCCCATTCATAGGACTCATCCTCCCCGTAGGCCCCTTCCTCATCCTCAAGAATATCCAGCTCCTCCAGGTCCCCATCCTCCCATTCACACTCTGGTCCCTGGTGCTCGATCTCCTGGCGGTACAGCTCTTCATCCCCGGCCTGCCGGGATCCTTCTTCAGTCTCTCCCTCATTCTTTAAGGGAAACTCTGCCACGATCTTCTCCATGGCTTCATCCAGCTTTTCCTCGAAGGCCTCCCTCTCTTTTTTTTCCCTGCTGTTCATCGATACACTCCTCAACGATAACCCCTGTATAACTGCGCTCACATATCTACCATACAATGGTATCCGTATCCTAACCATCGTATTATATCACATAATGAAAAAATGTGTCGAGATTATTTTATCCCGGCACATTCATTTTATCCAATCCAGTTGTTTCTTCTGTAATCTGTTTTTTACAGCCCATGGGACACATCCGTGAGGGCGCCCGAGGAACGATTTTTTTTCGTGTCCGAAGCAAGTCCCAGCCTCTTCGTCATATCCTTCATTACATAAAAATACATCAAGATCAGCAGCAGCGCAGCGATCACCCATGCCACCGGGCTTGCCAGACAGGCCCCCAGATAGCTTTTCTCCCTGGCCGCCACCATGGCCGTGGACGCCCGCCCTATGAGCTCTGCAGCGCCGGACATCATGGGAAGGACTCCATAGCCCATCCCCTGGATTCCATTTCGCAGCACATTGACAAAATGGAGAGGGATCAAGAAGTACCCCACACACTTCACGTAGGTGTCCACCATGGGAACGACCGCCTCCGTGTTATCAGAGATGAACAAGTAGGAAAAATCCTTGCCCCAGAGAGTCAGGAACAAACCGGCCGCCAGGGCATATAGAATGCCGATGATGTTGGTGGCCAGAAAGCCCTGGCGCACCCGATCCAGCCTCCTGGCGCCGATATTCTGGGCATTGTAGGTGGAGATGGCCGTTCCAAGGGCTACAAACGCCTGGGTAAAGATGCTTTCTATCTTGACCCCTGCCGTGAAGGCCGCCACCGGATAAGCCCCCAGAATATTCAAGGCAGACTGGACCATCATGCTGCCGATGGCCGTGATGGAAAACTGAAGTCCCATGGGGATTCCCACGCCGATCTGACTTCTGGCAATACCTGGGCGAAAGCTCCAGTCATCCCTGGACAGCCGAAGCTCCGGCACCGCCTTTATGATGTAAAGAAGGCACAGCACGCCGGACACCCCTTGGGAGACAACGGTGGCCCAGGCCGCCCCGGCCGTTCCCATCCGAAAGGCCACGATGAACACCAGGTCCAAAACAATGTTCAAAAGTGCGGAAATGATGAGAAAATACAGAGGAACCCTGCTGTTTCCCAGCGCCCTTAAAATGCTGGCCAAGAGATTGTAGAGAACCTGAGCAAAAATCCCCCCGCATATAATCATGATATAGGCGTAGGCGTCCTCAAAAATATCTTCCGGCGTGTGCATGAAGGTCAGAAGACTCCTCATCCCCGCCATGCTGACGAAGGTCATGATCCCGGAAACGATCAGCGCCAGGATGGCCGCATTCCCCACGGTCTGGCGCATCTCGTCCATTCTGCCCGCCCCGAACCTCTGTGCGGTCAAAACGGTAAAGCCGGCTGTCAATCCCATGAGAAACCCAAGGATCAAAAACATGATCGTCCCCGTGGAGCCCACGGCGGCCAGCGCCTTCGTACCCACAAATTTTCCCACGATAATGGCGTCCACCATATTGTAAAACTGCTGAAAAACATTTCCGATAAACACCGGAATGGTAAAATTCAGTATGATCTTCATGGGCTTCCCACAGGTCATATCTGTCTGCATAATCCGTCGCCCTCCATCCTCCTGGTATTTTTGTCAGAGGGATTATATTAAAAAACATCCCCGTTTTCAATAGTTTTTTCAAAAAAATTTTTTTTCTGCATAATCACAAAAACCCCCGGTTTTCCAGAGGTTTTTGTCGTGATTATCACAATATGGTCTTTTATCTTTCATGTCCCGGAAGGCTTTCGGGAACCTGTTTATTTTTCCACGAGGAGGGATTTTCCAGTCATCTCCTGGGGCTGGTCAAGACCCATCAGCTGGATCAGGGTTGGAACGATGTCCGCCAGGCAGCCACCCTCTCTCAGGGTATATTTGGAATCCGCATTGACCAGGATAAAGGGCACCGGATTGGTGGTATGGGCGGTAAAGGGCTCTCCCGTGTGGTAGTCCACCAGCTGCTCCGCATTTCCGTGATCCGCACAGATGAACATCTGTCCGCCCACCTCCTTGATGGCCTCCACTGCCCTGCCTACGCAGGCATCCACCGCCTCCACTGCCTTGATGGCCGCTTCCTCCACGCCGGTATGGCCCACCATGTCCGGATTCGCAAAATTGATGATGATCACATCATATTTGCCAGACCTGATGGCCTCCACCAGCTTGTCACATACCTGAGGAGCGCTCATCTCCGGCTGCATGTCATAAGTGGGAACCTTTGGCGATTTCACCAGGATCCGGTCCTCACCCTGGTTTGGCTCCTCCACACCGCCATTGAAGAAGAAGGTCACATGGGCGTACTTCTCCGTCTCGGCAATACGGGCCTGAGTCATGCCCTTGGCCGCCAGGTACTCTCCGAAGGTATTGTGCAGCTGAACCTTATGAAAAGCTACCTGCTTGTTGGGAATGGTATCATCGTACTCGGTAAAGCACACGTAGGTGAGATCCAATCTCTTTTCTCTGGCAAAGCCGTCAAAATCGTCTGCACAGAAGGCTCTCGTGATCTCCCGGGCCCTGTCGGGACGGAAGTTAAAGAACACCACAGAATCGCCATCGGAAACCAGGGTAACCGGCTTCCCGTCCTTCTGAATCACGGTGGGAAGGACAAACTCATCCGTCTTGTCGTTGTCATAGGACGCCTGAACGGCCTCGGCCGCATCGGTACCCTTGACTCCCTCCCCCTTTGTGAGGGCCTTGTAGGCAAGCTCCACCCGATCCCAGCGGTTGTCTCTGTCCATGGCATAATAGCGCCCGGAGACCACGCCGATCTCTCCCACGCCAATCTCCTTCATCTTCGCCTGAAGCTCCTGGATATACCCCTTCCCGGAGGCCGGCGGCGTGTCCCTTCCGTCCAGGAAGCAGTGTACATAGACCTTTTTCAGGCCTTCTCTTTTTGCCATCTCCAAAAGCCCATAGAGGTGGGTGTTGTGACTGTGCACGCCCCCGTCGGAGAGAAGTCCCATAAAGTGAACGGCAGAATCCTTTTCTTTTGCATTCTTCATAGCTGCAAGGAGAGCCTCGTTCTGGAAAAAGTCACCGTCCTGGATCTCCTTTGTGATCCTGGTGAGTTCCTGGTATACGATACGGCCTGCACCCATGTTCATGTGGCCCACCTCTGAATTTCCCATCTGTCCGTCGGGAAGCCCTACCGCAAGTCCACTGGCGTAGCCCTTTACAAAGGGACACTCTGCCATCAGCTTGTCCATCACAGGCGTCTTCCCCTCATAAACAGCGTTTGCCTCATGCTTTTCATTCAATCCGTAGCCGTCAAGAATCATTAAAACCGTCGGTTTTTTTTCCATAACATTCT
>JAUNJL010000090.1 GCA_030533315.1 Eubacteriales bacterium | reverse complement strand
TCTACTTTTGCCATGAAATGGTACACCTCCTTATAGATTTTGATATACCGCCGTCAATGTGAGTCATCCTGTTGGAATCAAAAAAGAATCCTGCGGAGCTTTTATCACCAAAGGAGGATCCCTCCTGTTTGATAAAAAAAGCCTTACTGCATGACAGTAAGGCCCTGATAATCTTCATCAGAATACTTCGTCCTCGGTAGGCGTTTTGATCCTTATGCCATACGGCACCTACTGTCTTCGGCAGCGTTCTGTAAGACAATACCACTTTTTTTTTGGTGTGTCAATAGTTTTTCTCTTATTTCGTGCCAAAAATACGGTCCCCGGCATCTCCCAGACCCGGGCAGATGTAGGCGTGGTCGTTGAGGCAGCGATCCAGATGGCCGCAGAAGATCTGAACGTCTGGATGGGCCTCGTGAAGACGGCGCACCCCCTCCGGCGCTGCGATAATGCACATAAACTTAATGTTCTTGCCTCCCTTGGCCTTGATAAAGTCCACTGCCGCTGCAGCGGAGCCCCCGGTGGCCAGCATGGGATCCACCACGATGGCGATACGCTCCCCGATGGATTCCGGGAGCTTGCAGTAATACTCGTGGGGCTCATGGGTCTGGGGATCTCGGTAAAGTCCGATATGGCCCACCTTCGCCGAGGGCACCAGGGTCAGAATGCTGTTCACCATCCCAAGCCCCGCCCGGAGAACGGGGATCACCGCCAGCTTTTTGCCGGAGATCATGGGCGTGGTACAGGTTTCCAGAGGAGTTGTGACCTCCACCTCCTCCATGGGAAGGTCCCGGAGAGCCTCATACCCCATCAGGATCCCAATCTCCTCCACCAGCTTGCGGAACTCGTTGGTTCCCGTTCTTTCGTCCCTCAGCATGGATATTTTGTGCTGGATCAGCGGATGCTCCATAATAAATACATTTTCCATTTTCCTTTCCTCCTACATTTGCTTTTTCACGACTCCATATTCATCTCCCATACGAAAATACGGACACTGGCGGAAATTGCCTGTCAGAAAGCGCACCATCTCATCCTCGTCCAGATCCACCTGGCAGGTGCTGCATTCCCATTCCTCATCACAGGAATAATTGGCACAGTATTCGCAATTCACTCCCTTTTCCACGGACACTCCTCCTGTCTTTTCTCCTTTTTCCACCCATATCCCAAAGGCAGCCATTTGCCCCACAGCCGCCTTGGCAGGGCAAGGCTCCATCACCCAGTCACCATATCCGGCCAGGAAAGTATCTCCCTTGCGATGACCTCCTGGTAATCTCCTTCCACGTCCTGGCTCCTGCCGGCGGCAAACACGTTGGTTTCCGCCCCCCAGCATTGATCCTCATACTCCCAGACATGGAAGCTCAGGCCCCGGAAAGAGAAATCTATGCTTCCGCACCCGTCCACCTCCGTGTAGGAATACTTGATCCTTTTTGTTTTTAAGGCGTCCTGCACCTTTTCCAGCCGCATGTCCATTTCCTCCCTTTTGATGTCTGATTTTATGACACCCTTCCCCAATCCTCCATAAGCCGGAGCCCTCCGGCCCAAAGGAACTGGCCTGCCCATTTTCCGCCAGCGAAAACGGCAGATGTGAACCGTGACCATTATACCACCATTTCCCTTTTCCTGTCCATCCTGTCGTTGCAGGACGCAGGCTTCTATGGTAAACTTTGTGTGACGGCTCTGGTAACTGGGCTGTTGCCAGCCTTGTATAACGGTTCAGGCAGATCTGCCCGCTGACCGTGAAAAAAGAATGGATGAAGCACGAATGAATGGGAGGTACGAGAATGAAATACGAGATCAAGGGAGAGACTCTTCCGGTGGTGATCTGCCATCTGGAAAATGGAGAGCGCATGGTCACGGAGGGCGGCAGCATGGCCTGGATGTCCCCCAACATGAAAATGGAAACCAGCTCCAATGGAGGGATCGGAAAAATATTCGGGCGCATGTTTTCCGGGGAAAACCTTTTCCAAAACCTTTACACCGCCATGAACGGCAGCGGCATGATCGCCTTTGCCTCCAGCTTCCCCGGCTCCATCCGGGCCTTTACCATTTCCCCCGGCAGCGAGATCATCGCCCAGAAAACCGCCTTTCTGGCAAGTGAGGCCGGCGTGGACTGCCAGATTCATTTCAGCCGCAAATTCAGCTCCGGCCTTTTCGGAGGGGAGGGCTTCATCCTCCAGAAATTTTCCGGGGAAGGCATCCTCTTCGCCGAATTTGACGGCCATGTGGTGGAATATGACCTAAAGCCCGGCCAAAGGATCATCGTGGACACCGGCCACCTGGCCGCCATGAGCGCCACCTGCACCATGGACATCCGCACCGTTCCCGGCATCAAAAATGCCCTCTTCGGAGGAGAAGGGGTGTTTAACACGGAGATCACGGGGCCCGGCCACGTCTGGCTCCAGACCATGCCCATCTGCAATATGGCCGGCGCCCTCCGCCCCTACTTCCCCACCGGCGGCAAGGACTGATCCAAAAAAGATCATCCCCGTCCCGCAGCCGCCCAAAAAGGACGCCCCGCAGCATTCCAGGGCGTCCTTTTTCGGTCCTCACGTATTTCTTATGTATTTTCTATTCCATTCCTTACGATCCCAGCGCCTTTTCCCCACATCTCTTTATGAATTTTTTGAGAGGCTTCCCTTCTGGGAGCGGGTCTTGCTGTAGAGCACCAGAAGAAGGGAACCGATCACGCCGGCCGACACCGCATTGGAGACAGCCGCCACCATGCCCTGGGTAAACACCAGGTTGACCGGCTCCTTATAGATCACAATGTCCAGCACCGGCGCCACCACGGCCCACGAGATGGCATTGGCAACGATCTGATAGCCATTAAAAAGAACGATGTCCTTCTTGGTAAACTCCCCTTCCTCCACCTTCAGCCTGGGATAAACCAGTCCAATGACGAAGCAGGACAGGCCGCTGGCGATCACCCAGCTCCACCATGCGGAGCCATACTGAATGGAATCGGAAAGGGCGTGTCCAATGAATGCGATCAGCCCACCGGCGATCGGACCGTACAGAGCCGCAAAAAAGGCGCCGACGCCGTAGGCCGTCTGGATCTCCGTCTCCGGGATGCCCGTGGGAACCTTCACATACATAAACAGCAGCGTAAAGAGAGCCGCCCCCAGCCCGGTGGCAACAATGGTCTTTGTCTTCAGGTCAAACAGCTTTTTTTCCATAGTCTCTTTCCTCCTTAGCCTTAGCCGGATCACCTGCCCTGGCAGTTATCCATCTTCACGAAAAGGGTAACGCCATTCTCATGGTTTGTCAAGCATTCTTTCACAGGTCCCCCAGACCGCCTTCTCTTCAAAAGATTACCTGGTTCCGCCCGTTGTTTTTTCCAAAATACAGCTTCTCATCCGCCCGCTTGATGATGTCTTTCAGGCTGGACA
The DNA here is from genome assembly GCA_030533315.1 of Eubacteriales bacterium. Next base: position 4,657 of record JAUNJL010000090.1, on the reverse strand, counting down.
CATAGTCCGTCTCCTCCACACCGAAGGTCATGGTCACCCGGCAGATGGCCTCCTTGTACCGGATGTCCAGCTGGGATACGGCAATGTTCAGGTCACTGATGATGGTGCTGGCCTCATCCAGGTTCATCTCAGGCATGAAAAAGAAAAACTCCTCTCCACCCCAGCGGCAGACACATTTACGTCCGCTCATACGGCTTCGGAACAGCTCCGCGATCCGGCGCAGCACCTCGTCCCCACACTCATGGCCATAGGTATCGTTGATCCTTTTGAAATGGTCAATGTCCCCCATGGCCACGCAGTAGCACCCATGGGGATGGCTTGCGATATGGTGCTCCATGATCTCCAGCATGTGCCTGCGGTTCCAAAGCCCCGTGAGGGCGTCGGTGCTGGCCTGCCTCTTCAGCTCCTCGTTGTAGATCACCAGCTGCCTTGCCGACTTCTGAATATCCGTGCTGAAGATCAGGGAGACCACCACCACGGACAGCGCCGCAAAGGCCGTGTTCAGGATCTGGAAGGCAGACACTCCTCTCTGGGGGAGAAAGAACATGGCCTGGTGACCTATGGCAAAGAAATACAGGAAAAGCTGCACCCCTGGAATGAGAAAGCTGATGGCCACCTTCCCTCCGAAGGAGGTGAAGATGGAAAACAGCAGGATGAGCAGCAGCGGGATATTGAAATACTGTGCGCCGCACCCCCAGCCATAATACACCACAAAAACAAAGATCCAGGTAAGGATCAGCCCCGAAATACACCACAGGGTCCACCGGATGGGAATGCTGTCGTAAAAGAACAGCAGCACGGCAAAGGCAGTCAGCCAGGGAATGGCCACCCTGGAATTTTCTGGAAATTCCAGGAAGAAGGATACCAGAACATAGCACCCCAGGTACGCCACCATCAATACGTAGAAGCTTCTCAAGGCCAGGGTATAATACTTTGGAACCTCCCCCACAGAAACCTTTTCCACCCGCAGATTGTTCAGATTCTCTTTAAAACTCATAATCGATCCACTTTCTTCTGTCATGATTTTCATGTCGTCTGCAAACCAGGCATTTTCCACAACCGCTTCTTTGCCCCGTTTCCACATTTCTTAAATTTTATATTATTTTGCTCTGCAATGCAAGGATTATAAGAATAAAAGCATCTAAATTATGAATTTTTTATTGACTTTTTGACAGACATTATGCAATTTGCACAATCCCTGCTCCGTCAGGATTTTGTAAAGACGATCCTCCACTCCGGCCCATAGCCCAAATGGTACTCCTCACAAAGGTTTCCCTGGGTCACGGCCATGGCGATCCGCATCAGCTCATTGTTGTAGATCATGGGTGAGCCCTTGGGGGCAAAGCCGAAGCTTTGGTGAAAGGGCACCCTCTGAGAGAAGACCTGTTCTCCCTGGCAGGTGACCTCCACCTGGATCTCCTCCCCGTAGGAAAAACCGGCTTTTTCAAACTGGGAGAGAGGGATATTTGTCCACAGATTCCCGAAATTGGGATCGTTGATCTCAAAAATCCCCTCCACTCTTCCAGGGGCAACGGTGGGGGTGAGCAGCTCATGCTCCACGATCTCCTCCACCGGGTATTCCGGCCCCACCCCCTCAAAGTCGATGATCCCGCTGGCAAGGCGGGCCGCCGTGTAGCCGAAAAGATCCCTGCCGTGAAAGATGGAGACGCCTTCCGTCCCCTTTCCCCGCAGGCGGTTCACCTTCTCATCGATCTCCCGGACGGCCTGGATACCGATCATCCTCTTCACATGAGTCAGGGAGCCGTTGTCCGGGCTCACCACGTAATAGCCGTCCACGGTTTTTGCCACGCAGGCCCGGCGCCCTGTCCCCACTCCCGGATCCACCACGGATACGTAGATGGTTCCCTCCGGCCAGAACTGCAGGCACTGATAAAGACGATAGCTGGCGCTCCAGGTGTCGTACTGAGGGATCTCATGGGTCGCATCCATGATCTCCAGCTCCCGGTCCACGCATTTCACAACGCCGTACATGGAGCTGACCGCCCCCTCCTTGTAAGTAAAATCTGTCTGAAATACTAAAATTGGCTTCATGCTTTCCCTCCTTTGGATTCTTCAGCTTACACAAACGGGTTCCAGAAACGGGAACCATTTACGAAAAAGGTCATGAACAAGGAGCCCAGAAGAACGGCCGCCCCGAAGGCCATCGCGGCCCAATCCCTTTTTTTCAGGGGCTTTGCCGCAAACCAGGTCCTCTTCTTGCACTTCCCAAAGCCTCTCAGATCCATGGCATTGCTGATCAGCTCGATCCGGTCCAGGGTGGAAAAGATCAGGGGAACACAGATGTTCACCACATTTTTGACCCTCACCCGCAGTTTCTCCTTTTTGGACAGGTCCAGGCCCCGGCTCTGCTGCGCCAAAGATATGTCCTGGTAGTCCCGGATGGTGTCCGGGAAATACCGCAGCGTCAGGGAAAGGGCGTAGGCTCCCTTGTAAGGCACTCCCACCCGGTTCAGGGAGGCCGCAAATTCACTGGGGTTCGTGGTGAGAAGGAAGATCATCCCCATGGGCACCACGGAGGCATATTTGACGGTCTTCGTCGCCTGATACAGCAGCTGCTCCTTCGTCACCACATAGCGGGCGCTGAAACGGAACAGCTCGTGGCGTGTCCCGTAGATCTCCACGCCGTACTGAGGGCTGAACAGATAGGTCAGCAAAAAATTCATCAGCAGGAAGACCGCCACGTAAATGCACATGACCTGCACCTGCCGGAAGCGTAGCTCCGACATTTTGAAAAACAGGGCGGAGAGGGCCATGACAAACAGGATGTAGCGGATGTCGTAGGAAAACATCACCGAAAAGGTCATGCAGAGAAAACACACCAGCTTTGTCAGGCCGGACAGGCCAAAGATAAAATTGTCCCGATCCACATAATCAAACAGCTTCGCCTTCATGACCGGCACTCCCCCCTTTCGTGATCGATGAAATTCTGTACAAAAGCCGAAGGATCCTCCAGCCCGGCACAAAGGGCCAGCTCATAAAGGGAGGTGACCTTCAGGCTGGCCTCCCTGGTGATCTCCTCGTCGGTGAGAACGTCCACCGCCGCCCCGTCCCCAATCTTCCTGCCCCCGCTGATGACGATGGCGTGAGGAGTGTATTCCAGCATCAGATGCATGTCGTGGGTGATCATGAGGATGGTCACCCCCTGGCTGTTCAGGCTTCTCAGAAACTCCATGATCTCCGTGTAATGGTGGTAGTCCTGGCCTGCCGTCGGCTCGTCCAGGATCAGGATCTGGGGCTCCAGCACCAGCATGGAGGCAATGGTCACCCGCTTTTTCTGGCCGAAGCTGAGGGCCGAGACCGGCCAGCTCTTGAAGGGAAGGAGGCCGCAGATCTTCAGGGCCTTTTCCACCTTAGGGCCGATCTCCTCCTCTGGTACGCCCCGGATGCGAAGTCCCAGGGCCACCTCATCGTAGATCATAGGCTTGCAGATCATCTGGTTGGGATTCTGCATGACAAAGCCGATCTTCTGGGAACGCTCCTTGATGGTCTGGCCCTTCAGATCCTCCCCCTTGTACAGGATCCTGCCCCCGTCCTCGGCCACAAAGCCGCAGATCACCTTTGCCAGCGTACTCTTTCCCGCACCGTTTGTCCCCACGATGCTCACCATCTCCCCTTCCCGGATCTGGAAGCTGACGTCCTGCAAAACCGGCCGCTTTTTCGTGTATTGGAAGGACAGACCCTCCACCTCCAGGATCACCGGCCTTTGTTCCTCTCTTTTCTTTGCCCTCTGGCTTTTGTTCCATCGATGGAGAGATTCCCGGACGCGGGAGATCTCCAGGGTGCAGAGGCGGCCCGCCCTCATGTCCGGCTCCACCGAGATCCCCGCATACTTCAGGGCCGTCACGTACAGCGGCTCCCGGATGCCAAGGCCCGGAAGGATGCCCGCAGCCATCAGCTCATCTGAAGTCATGTCCGCCGCAATCCGGCCATCATTGATCACCACGATCCGATCCACCTCCCGGTAGAGCACGTCCTCCAGACGGTGCTCGATGATGACCACCGTCTTGCGGGAATCCCTCCACACCCGGTCAATGAGATCGATGGCGGTCTTTCCCGCAGCCGGGTCCAGATTCGCCAAAGGCTCGTCAAACAAGAGGATGTCCACGTCGTCCACCATCACCCCCGCAAAAGAAACCCTTTGCTTTTGCCCGCCGGACAGCTCAAAAGGGGAAGACTGCAAAAGCCTTCCCATGTCCACGATCTCTGCCACCCTCTGCACCGTCTCCGCCATCCTTCCCTGCTCCACGCAGTCGTTTTCCAGGGCAAAGGCGATGTCCTCCCCCACGGTGAGCCCGATAAACTGGCCGTCCGCATCCTGGAGCACCGTCCCCACCTTTTTGGACAGCTGAAAAATATTCATCTCCCGGGTTTCCTTCCCGTCAATCTTCAGGCTTCCCGTGAGCTCTCCCCGATAGGCAAAGGGGATCAGGCCGTTGATGCAGTGGCCCAGAGTGCTCTTTCCGCTTCCGCTGGGCCCCACGATCAGAACCTTTTCCCCCTTGTAGATTTTCAGGTCGATCCCCTGAAGGGTGGGCTCCGCCTGGCTGTAATACTGGAAGCCAAACCCCTCAAAGGCGATCACCGGTTTCTCATTCGCTGCTCTCATTCTCTTCTCCCACCTTAGGAATCCTATCAA